>DMTS01000225.1:8027-12945 GCA_003477045.1 Candidatus Delongbacteria bacterium | reverse complement strand
GTCAAGATCGTTCGCTTTGAAGCTGTTGAACGCAAACTCTATTCCCGCAGATCCTATCAGATGGGAATACTGCAGCTGAACATGAATGTGCGGTTCGGGTGAATATCCTGAATTTCCGCATTCTGAGAGCAATTGTCCTTTTGATACCTGATCGTTCTTTTTAACCTTGATCGAACCTTTTTTAAGATGCGACAATTCTACATAATACCCGGGATTAAAGTAAATAATAATATAATTACCCCAGTTATTCACTTTATCAACCGTACCGATATCGTTGTCGTCAGCTTCATCGTAAACATCAACAACCGTTCCGTCAACAGGGGATATTACAGGCTTGCCGAAACAAAAGAAATCTTCTTTTATTAAACCATCATTTCTGAAAGTTTTTCCTTTATCTTCTATGGTGAAGTCATAAGCGTATCTCCATACGCCTTTATGCGTCCATTCGCCGTCGAACGGCTGATAAACTGTCCATTTTCCCATTAATGGAAGATTTATTGAAGGGGTCGTCCAGTCGAACCTGTTTTTATAGTTAAGATGATCGATAAGCGATTTTTCAGGCTGTTCGAGGTTCGTCTGATTCATCATTATATATTTGACGCTGCCCAATACATAAATGTATAACAGAACCGTAAGATTGAACGGCAGTGTGAACACCGGTATTCCGAATGAGACCCAGAAAACCGATGTGGCGTCTATTATAAAAACCGACGCGAGAACGGCTGATAATGTGAGCAGGTATGTTCTTTTTGAAGGAATTAAAAACATTCCGCCGAGGCTCACTCCCACCAGTATGAAGTTGAATGATGATACTTCCTGGAACGCCAGAGGAACGCTGCCTTTTAATACGGCGAGGAAATAAATTCCCGCGTAATAGGACAGGACAGCCGTAAAAAAGGTGATACGTGAATAAAGCAGGATCGCTATCAGCAGAATAATGCCGATAATATCATAAGGCATGAAAATCAGTATTCCGACAGCCCGTAAAAGCCCCTGAATAAAAGCCGGCAGTGCTTCAATGTTGAAATATTCCTGTTTGTAAAATGAATCAACGATCAGATTACTGTACTTTGCTGAAGCAAGGTAGATTATCATGGCCGATATTGTGAACGGTATGTTCAGTACCGGCAGCCTGAAATATAAATACAGCGCCGAACTTAATGTATAAGTGAGCAGAACAGTCAGGATGCTCATGCCGAAAGTGAGCAGAATTGAGAGCGTGGTGATCTTAAAAATGAATCCGACAGCAAATCCGGTAAGAAGCGCATTATATGTAAAAAGTTTATTTACCGGATCATTTCTTTTAATTCCGATGAACCTTGCGAAAAGTAATGCGATTATGAGAGAAAGCAGCCCGAGAACAGCGATATTACGGTTGAACAGCGTTGAAAGGAACAGAAGTACTCCGACAGTCCTGTTCTGAATAAAGAAAAGATTCGAGTAAGCGAAAAACAATTCTTCTGTCGTGTCTTTCAAATATTCTTTTATCCTGCCTGAACTCATGCGCATTTATCCTTAAAATTGGAATCTCTTTAATTTCTCCGGAACGCTTTCCGGTCCGACTATGTCCTGTAATGTTTCAGGCCTTCTGATCTGCTCGACAGTACCGTCCTCCAATATCATAACTACAGCGGGACGGTATCGGATGAACTGCATCCACTGGGTCATATTATATGCGCCCATCGGGGAAAGTATCAGCCTCGTACCTTTTGGTAGCGGCGGTAAGAACGCGCTTTCGACCACAACATCGATGTTCATGCATAAAGGTCCGTAAATGATGCTGTTTTCATAAGCACCGTGAATTTCCCTGTCTATTTCGACATGATAGTTATACCAGGCTGAAGTGTATAATAGGTTTACGCCGGCGTCAATTATATAGCTTTTAGTCCCGTCGGGAAGTCTTTTTACGGCATCAACGGTGGTTATAAGCCATCCGGCCTCGTCAACGATCGCTCTGCCTGTTTCAAGATAAACTACGGGATATTCTTTCGGTTCAAGCTCTTCTAATAGAGTATCTGTGATCGCGTCAATGAAATTTTCCACCGGCTGTATAGCTACTTCAGGCGGCAGATAGGTTCCTTTAAGTTTGTTCTTCGACGGAAAACCTCCGCCGAAATCCAGGTACGAAATTGATATTTCAAATTCTTTTTCGATCCTGCGCATCAGCTGAACCACTTTTTTCACCGCTTCTTTGTACGCACTGGGCTCCATCATGAATGTGCCTATATGGCAGTGGATACCTTCAAGATGCAGATAGTCGCTGTGCTGAATTCTTTTCACTGCGTTGAAAGCGTTATTGTTCTCGATATTGAATCCGAATCTCGACCACTGCGGATAAACACCCGTGTCCATGTTTACCCTGATGCCGACAGATGCTTTAATATCGAGTTTCTTTGCCGCCTCTTCCGCTTTGATTATCTCGTCGAAATTATCGAGATTGACCATCGCTCCTTCTTTAAATGCGACTACAAGCGATTCAAGCGGTTTATAAGGTCCGTTATAAATGATCTTCTTGCCCGGTACGCCCATTCTTCTCGCTTTCTGATATTCAAAGTCTGAAACCACTTCCGCCGTCTCGCCTTCCTGATGAAGTACGGAACATACGGCATCGAGGTAATTCGTTTTGTACGACCAGCTCATTTTTGCTTTGGGGTATTTGCTGGAAAAATATGAGAAGATCTTTCTGTATCTTTCCCTTATTATTTTTTCGCTTAAAACAAATACAGGTGACCCGAATTTATCGGTGAAATCTCCAATTGCGAATCCTTCGATATCGTCCCTGTGACCTTTATTGTAACTTACACCGAATTTGTTCATCACTCCGGCAGTCTGTTTTCTGATATATGGTTTTATGTATTCTTTTTTCATGCCCTATTCTCCTTTTTCCGATGTTTCCCCGAATGTGCTTATCTGTTCGAAATCGGATATATCTTTTACAAGTTCATTCGTATATCTTATCATCAGCTTGCCGCTCTTATAATCGGAATGCGTGTCGTAGTCCTGTCCAGTTAGAAGCTGTACCATTCGCGCAGGCAGGTTTATTCCGCAGCCGGCCGGAAAATACACCCATGCCGGAAATCTCGGATTTATTTCAAGTACATATATTTCCTGGGTCTTGTCCTCGAGAAGCACTTCGAACTCAAATCCGCCGCGCCACGACAGCCCTTTTACTACCCTTTTTGTTGCTTCGATCAGCTTTTCGTTCCTGATACTGACGGCATTCCATACTTTGCCGAGCTTGGTAATGGTCATTTTTCTGATTGCGAAAACTCCCAAATCGCTCCCGTTGCCGTCTCCGCATCCTATCACATCGTACTCGTCGCCCTGAATGAATTTCTGCACGATTATCGGATAACCCCAGGCTGATGCGATCTTTCCAAAATAGCCTTCGGCCTCCCCCGGCGAATTAGCTTTGTACGCCTCGTAGAACGGCCCTTTCACCATGCACGGGAACCCTAATTCGTTCACCGCGTTATGAAGATCTGTCAGAGAGGTGCAGCTCATGTACTCCGGAGCTTTAACTCCGATCTTTTCAGCCAGTTCCTTTAGCCTGAGCTTATCTCTAAGCCTGAACATTTCCTTTGAAGGTATGAGCATCTTTATTCCGATATCTTTCAGAACNNCTTGAATGAATGTCCTTTATTCTTTCTATGAACGCTTCCCTGCTTCCTGATGGATAAGGCATGATATAGCTTTTATCAATTATATGGTCCAAATATATTCCCGGTTCAAGGGCGTCATAAGCAAGACCGATGGTCCTTATATCCATTCCGCTTTCTTTTAAAGCCCGGCATATACCTGCGCCGGGACCCGGATTATCAATAGTGTTTATCCCGCTTACCGCAACTGTGATCTTCATAGTGATCCCCTTAAATTAAAAAATATTTTTTAAGGTTTTCAATAAAATCATTAACATCCACGCTGACTTCGTCTTCTGTCGAGTCGTATTCGTCAAGGAGAACCGACCTGATCTCATCAGGCTCTTTTCCCGCTTTAAGCAGTTCAAGGATCTTTAGTCCCGTAGCATTTGCGGTATATGAATGACCGGTAACCGGATCAAAAATGAACCCGCTCTCACTCACTGCAAGTACCGCTAATTTATCTTTATCCATCGAAACTCCCTATATAGTATTTTTGCAGAAGCTTATTAATATAATAATGAAAAAGTGTTTTATCAATTAAAATAGGAAATTAGTAATAAATATTATGTCTTTTGAGATTAATTCTTTACCAGTCTTATCAGACACCACTCGTTCATTTCGTAATATCCGTCGGTGATTAGTCCGCCGACTTCTTTTATCCGGGAATACATCTTCGCATTCTCTTCGATCAGGATGCCTGATAATATGATCATTCCCTGGGGTTTTGTGATCTTCTTAAAGCTAGGAATGAGCTCTTCAAGAACGCTCCTGTTGATATTGGCAACAACTACATCATATAGATTTTCAGCTTCATAATCGCTTTTTGTAGTGAATTTTGTATGAATTTTCATGTCGGCATGATTTAAGTGGGCGTTTTCCTTGCAGTTGTCGTAGCTTTCTTCGTCAATGTCAACAGCTGTGACGCTTTCTGCGCCAAGTTTTACGGCCGCAATTGATAATATTCCTGATCCCGACCCCGCTTCGAAAACTTTTTTATCGGTAAAATCATGCTTGCTGATCTCCTGAAGCATCAGTTTTGTGGTTTCATGCGTGCCTGTTCCGAAAGCCATCTTAGGCTCGATCAGGATCCTTATCTTATCGGTCTGGACTTCCATCCATGCAGGTACGACCAGAAATTTCCCCGCATCTATCGGCGCGTAAGTTTTTTTCCATTCTTCACGCCAGTCGGTCTTCGGAATACTGACCGCTTTCATTTCGGGAACATCCCCTATTCCGTTCTCCTCAAAAAACAACAGAAGGGAATTTTTTATGATCTC
>DMTS01000225.1:0-7941 GCA_003477045.1 Candidatus Delongbacteria bacterium | reverse complement strand
CGGTTTTCCTTTTGAGATCGCTTCTACAAAATCCCTGTTCTCTTCGAGAAGTGCATTCACTTCGATTTTTTCCCTCTTTGAATAAATAATTTTTTTATTCACAAAATCGAGATCAGCAACAGCCATGCCGTCGTTTATAACAGCTTCTTTGTCGGCAAGGTAGAATATGTCTGCAATTCCCGTATCAAGATCGAGCGAGAGATATTTGTGCTCCTGGAATATCCTGAACTTTCTCATTTTCTTTAAGCTCATCCTTGAAGCTGTCAGGTTCGCAACTGCACCGTTTTTGAACTTTATCCTGACATTGGCGATATCGGTCGTATCGGTTACAACAGCAACACCCGCCGCATCAATTCTTTCAATGTCTGATTTTATCAGACTCAATATCAAATCAATGTCATGTATCATCAGATCAAGCACGACAGACACATCTGCGCCTCTCGGGTTGAACGGCGCGAGGCGGTGAGCTTCGATGAATTTCGGCTCTATCTCAAAATTCTTAAGCTGCGAAAATGCAGGATTATATCTCTCTATCTGACCCACCTGAATGATCAGGTTTTTCTCTTTTGCTAGTTCTACAAGTTCAATACCTTGTTCGACTGTAGCTGTGATGGGCTTTTCTATGAATATATGTTTCCCTGCGAGAAGACATTTTTTCGCTACTTCATAGTGCCCCTGAGTTGCGACGGCAACAACCATCCCGTCAACCAGCGGAAGCAATTCTTCCAGATCATTAAATCCTCTGCACTTATTCAGTTCTGAAGCTGTTTTGACCGTTTCCGGATTTATATCGTAAACACCTATAAGCTCGGATATATCCGGCAGCATCGTATGCATCTTTGTATGAAGTTTGCCGAGATGTCCGCATCCAGCTATTCCAATTTTTGTTCTCATAAATATCCTGTTGATATAATTATAATTATTAGGAATTTAAATAAATTATATCTATTAGACAAGAATAATAAGTGAAAAACGAAAGTATATTTATTATCATTTGAAAAATATTTAAAATTTGTCTTGGAAACGGATCATTCTGTTATTATCTTGCATTTAGTGTAAGGCCATACAGTTCTCATAAAAAAACAAATTCAAAGAATACCACTTCGGAATCGAAGTTTGATTTTATAAAAAAATAAAAAAAGGAGTCTATCATGAGGAAACAAATTGTAATCCTTCTGATCGGGCTGGCCGTACTGATCAACGCACAAATCGCCATCCCGCCGTCACTTGGAACCGGAACTGAAAGCGATCCTTATCAGATCGCAAATCTCGAGAATCTTTACTGGATCACTGCTGACACGCTGAATTTTCACAGTCACTACATTCAGACTGCGGATATCAATGCCGCTGAAACCAAAAACTGGTTCGTCGGAGATCATGATGATGATCCGGAAACACCTGATGAACCAATGGGATGGAAACCGATCGGAAATTTATCAGATGAATATTTTGCCGGGATTTTCGATGGTACATATGATGGGCAAGGTCATATAATAGATAGTTTATACATAAGTCGGATTCCGAAATCTTTCGATGACGAATCAATGACAGGACTCTTTGGCTGGACTCAAAATACAGAGATCAAGAATCTAGGTGTGGTTAATTCTACAATTATTGGTTGCTCCAATGTTGGTATTTTAGCTGGAACTTTTAGTGGAACCATAACTAGTTGTTACACCTCAGGAAATATTAGTGGTTATTGGGCTGTAGGCGGACTCTTTGGTGAAGGAAGTGGAAATATTGAAAAGTGTTATAGCAATGTTAATGTATCGGGTGCAAATTATACAGGTGGACTTGTAGGTCATTTATCTGGAGGAATCATATCTTCTTCTAGTACTTCAGGAAGTGTATCTCTATTAGGTGAGGGATCTTTTGGTGGTACAGGAGGGTTGGTAGGTACTTCAGAAGGAAATATTACAAATTCCTATTCATTATCAGATATCTACGGAGAATCTGGCGCATATGGTGGTGGTTTTGTGGGGCATCAAGAAGGAGGAAATATAGAGGATTCCTTTAGCTTTGGAAGAATTTATAGCGATTTAAGCGGAGGATTTGAAGGTAGCGGTTACGGAAATGTAGTTAACTGCTTCTGGGATACTGAAGCTTCTGGAGTATCAACGAGCTATGCAGGAACAGGACTTACAACAGCACAGATGAAAAATATCTCGACTTACACCGATGCTGGCTGGGACTTTGTCGGTGAAACAGCCAACGGAACTGAAGATATTTGGAATATGGATGGCATACATAACAACGGATACCCTTATCTAAGATGGATGTATCAACCAGTAGCGATCGCCCCTGCACTAGGCAGCGGAACATCGGAAGATCCATATCAGATCGCAACACTCGAAAATCTTTACTGGATTACGGCGGATACACTGAATTTTCACAGTCATTACATCCAGACTGCGGATATCAATGCCGCCGAAACCAGAAACTGGTTCGTCGGAGATCATGACAATGACCCTGAAACACCTGATGAGCCAAAAGGATGGAAACCTATAGGCGGATTAAGTGAAGTGGAAGCTTTGGGATACTTTAGCGGTTCTTATAACGGACAAAATTATATTATCGACAATATATACATTAATGAAATTACTACCAGTTTATCATATTCCAACACCACTGTCGGACTGTTCGGTAATACGCAAAATGCCATATTAAAGAACATGCGGTTAACAAATGTTGATATTACTGGAATTGATGCCGGTGGCTTGACAGGACTAACATATATTGATACAATTGAAAACTGCTATGTTACCGGATCAGTATCTGGTTCATGGTGCACAGGTGGATTAATTGGAGAAGGCGTAGGTACAACCTTATATAAATGTCACAATTCTGCTTCAGTGACAGGAGAAAACAATGTCGGCGGAATAATCGGATCAGATAATCTGGTTAGTCTTAATCAGTGTTACAATACTGGAAATATAACTGGTACTGCAATAGTGGGCGGTTTAGTCGGATACCAATCCGGAGCAGCCACTGCTGATATTTACAATTGCTTTAATATCGGAAATATAACCGGAACAGAAAAAGTAGGCGGTCTTATAGGGAAATGCCATGATACAAAAAGTTTTTTCTGCTATTCTACAGGTATTGTGACTGGAACTTCTTATGTTGGAAGTCTGATTGGAGAGTCAATGGTTGGTGCGAACCTGATGAACAATTGTTTCTGGGATATTGATACTTCATGCGTACCTGATACTACTGCACAAGAGGGATACGGAACAGGTCTTACTACAGCACAAATGAAAACTCTCTCGACTTATACTGATGCCGGGTGGAACTTTGAAGATATCTGGGATATGGATGGCGTACATAATAACGGTTATCCGTTCCTTGCTTGGATGAGTACTACAGGGATTGATGAAGATGATATCTTGAAACCCGTAGAATTTGCTCTTTTTCAGAATTATCCGAACCCGTTCAATCCTGTAACGACGATAAAATTTTCAATTCCGAAAGACCAGAATGTAAAATTATCGGTTTATAATTCTAACGGTCAGCTTGTGGACGAGCTTATAAATAAGAAGCTGGAAAAAGGAAGTCACTCGGTTCAGTTCAATGCTGAAAGATTGAACAGCGGAATATATTTCTATAGGCTTGATACTGACGGTAAGAGCCTTGTTAATAAAATGCTGCTGATAAAATAATAGCAAAGGAGAAAAAATCATGTTATTTAAAAAAAGCCATATCGAAAAAGCAGAAGGTAAAACAAGTGAAAAGCGTAACTTTTCAATAATTGTAGTACTTGTTTTTACCATCTGTACTGCAGTTATTGCGTCTGTAGCTATACCTGCATACATTTCATACGAAAGAAATTCAAAAGAGAAAATTGCACTGAACTTTGCTGCGATGATAGCTCAATCTGCATCAGCATATTACGCTCAGAGCGAGATATCACCTACATGTTTATATGATGTTAATGTGCTAGCACCTTCAGGCTATGTCGCATCTATTGGAGCAGAAGTAGCAGTGGTACAGGGTGATGGTTCTCCTGGTTATGTATCTGATACTGACTTCAATACTCAAACTGTTGCTTGGAGATAGTATTATGAACTTGTTTAGTTCATTAAGTAAAATGTTATACATAAAGGAGCTTATCATGAAAAAATATACATTTTTGATAATATCAGGAGTATTAGCCTTAATACTTTACGCTTGCTCTAAAGATAGTATTTACGAAGCGGATAACAGCATCAAAGCAGTTGAAAATCTGACCTTGAAATGTACAGGACCCAACAGTGTAGAGCTGGAGTGGAAATTTCCCGATAATTCTCAGTGTTCTTTCAGACTGGACAAGAAAACAAACGAATCAGACTGGGTAGAAAATTATGCAGAATTAAATGGAGATATGAGGAACTGGACGGATACCTCTGTCGAACTGGATCAGATCCTCTATTACAGGCTCTTCACGATCTATGAAAACAATTTGTCAGAAGAAAAGGTCATCTCTTTTAATAACAAAATCGCTTCTCCGTCAGGTCTTACAACTATTGTGCTGGGAGAATCTTCGATACAACTGAACTGGACTGACGATACATTTGATGAAGCGGGAACGATCATTGATCGAAAAGAAAGTACGGACAGTCTCTGGAAAGAGGTGTTCACAACTCCTGAAAATATTGTAACCTGGCTGGATATAAATCGTTCGCCCGGTATATTCTATTCTTATAGAGTAAAAGCTTACTTCAAAACTTACACTTCGGAATACTCGAATGAATCTCAGAATTCAACTACGGCGACGAGTTTTATTTATGTACCGTCCGGAACTTTTACAATGGGCAGCAATAACAATACCGACGAACAACCTGCACATCAAGTCACTATTTCCAGAGGATTCCTTATAGGCAAGTATGAAGTAACTCAAAAAGAGTGGAATGATCTCATGTCCGGTTATACTGCTCATATAGAGTATCCTTATGGATATGGAAAATTCGGAACAGGCGATGATTATCCGATTTATTTTATAAGCTGGTACTCAACTCTGGTATATTGTAACGCGAGGAGTATCGCAGAAGGATTAGCACCCTGCTATAGTATAAAAGGATCAACTGACCCGTCTGCATGGGGACTAATACCCGAAGGTTATGACGAAGATTGGGAGTCGGCGGTATTGAATACAGATGTGAACGGTTACCGTTTACCTACCGAAGCAGAATGGGAATATGCTGCAAGGTATGGCGATAACCGGATATATCCGTGGGGAAATGATCTCCCGTCAGCGGAACTGGCTAATTTTGGAGATAATGCGGGTTTCACTACACCTGTAGGCAGTTACCCTTTAGGTAATAGTAAACTTGGAATGTGTGATATGGCAGGGAATGTGTGGGAACATTGCTGGGATAAGGCCGATGTTTATTCTGCTGACAGTGTTACTGACCCGACCGGTTCACCTGAACCTTCGCCGTTTACATATAATGCTCGTATCTTAAGAGGAGGCAGCTGGTATCATTCACACGACAAAACAACTCTCAGAAGCTGTTTTAGAAATATAACCAGTTCAGGCATGCAGTCCGGCGGTTTCAGAATTGTAAAACTGCCTTGATAAAATCGTAAGTTAAAGGAGATCATCATGAAAAACATATTTTTAACTATATTTACATTGGGCATTATTTTTCAAATATATACCCAGGAAGTAATTCCACCTTCTGCAGGGGATGGTACAACTGGCAATCCATATCATATAGCTAATCTTGAAAACCTTTATTGGATCGTAGCTAATCCCGAGAACTGGGATAAACATTATATCCAAACCGCAGATATTAATGCGGCGGAAACGATAGATTGGTTTAGCGGTAAAGGATGGGAACCGATAGGCATACATAACTATAAGTATTTTACAGGTTCATTTAATGGTCAGTTACATTATATTGACAGTTTATTTTTAAACTGCGACAATGATATTTCATGGCGTGATCATTTTGGTTTATTTGGTTCAGTTTCCGGTGCTGTATTATTGAATATTAATCTTACTTCAGTGAATATAACTAGTGGTTATTCTGATTCGGATAAAAATGTTGGAGCTTTGTCCGGTTCATGCATAGATAGCGAAATTAGGAATTGCTCTAGTACAGGCATAATAATCGATTCAAATTTTGAGAATTCTTACAGTGGCGGTTTGATCGGCAGAACCGTATCCAGTACGATCGAAAATTGTTATTCTACATGTAGTTTAAAATATATTTATAATTTTTCCTTTTATGAAAGTAAAAAAGGCGGACTTATCGGAAATGTTTATGACAGTGATATCTCTAACTGTTATAGTGCCGGTAAAATTTTAGCAGATTCTCCCGGGGGTCTTATCGGATATGGTACTGGTGTTATTAACAATAGTTTCTGGGATATAGAAACTTCAGGTGTTTCAACAAGCGCTGGAGGAGAAGGTAAAACTACTGACGAAATGAGAGATATTAATACATTTCTGAATGAGGGATGGGATTTTGATACAGTCTGGGCGATCAATAATATTAATAATTACGGATATCCCTTTTTAAAAGGACAAACATTTCCTCCATTACCCATTATTGCTACTTATGATGCTCATAGTACCAGCTTAAGTACAGCTGAGGTGATAGTTCAAGTAGTAAGCACTGGTGATTCGGACATTTACGAGCATGGGATATGCTGGAATCTGACAGGTGTACCTACTATAACAGACAGTAAAACAGAAGACGGACCGGTTACCGTGATCGGAAATTTCATATCTGAAATGACTGACATTTACTCGGGTACGGTTTATTACATCAGAAGCTATGCCTACAATTCAGCCGGTTTGAGCTACGGTAACGAATTGGTCTTTACCACTGACTCATATCCTGCAGTAGCTCCATCCGGTACAGGTACTGAACTGGAACCTTATGTAATTGAATCTCTGAGTAATTTGAAATGGATGTCTGATAACAGGTCTTCCTGGGATAAATATTTCTGGCAGACGGGGAACATAAATGCTTACGATACAAAGTATTGGAACGGGGGAACAGGATGGAAATCAATAGGTGATGATCTGAACCAGTTCACCGGCGTTTATGACGGACAGGGTTATGTTATCGAAAATTTATATATCAATAATACTGATGAAAGTTATCAGGGCTTGTTCGGGATCGTAAATGAGGCTGATTTAAAAAACATCTATATAACCCTAGCTGATATTAATGGCCTTGGTAATGTTGGTGCTCTTGCAGGATTTTGCGCAAACAGCAATGTTTATAATTGCTATAGTACAGGCAATATTGAAGGAAAATATTATGCAGGCGGGCTGATCGGTGAAAATTCTTCATATCTTGAAACATGCCGAAGCGGAGTTAATGTAAAAGGAAGTATTATCGGAGGATTAGTTGGTTACAATAGAGGTGTGGTCTCACAAAGCTACAGCAGAGGAAATGTTACAGGCGATGATGTCGAGAACAATATGACAGGCGGACTTGTAGGATGGAATATATCTGAAATCAATAACTGCTTCTCAGCCTCGAATGTTGACGATGCGGGCTCAGGTGGTTTAGTTGGGTTTAACGGTGCAGGATCTATTATAAGGAATTCTTTTTGTTATGGTGCTGTATCCGGCAGACAAAGCGGAGGCCTGGTAGGGTTTTTAGAATATAAAAACAGCTCTGAAAACTGCTTCTGGGATGTTGAAACTTCCGGATTGGATTCCAGCGCAACAGGCACTGGCTTAACTTCCGCACAAATGAAAACTCTCTCGACTTATACTGATGCCGGGTGGAACTTTGAAGATATTTGGGCTATGGACGGTGTAACAAATAACGGTTATCCGTTCCTTGCTTGGATGAGTACAACTGGGATTGAAGAAAATAATAACTTGCAGCCCGCAGAATTTGCTCTTTTTCAGAATTATCCGAACCCGTTCAATCCTGTAACGACGATAAAATTTTCAATTCCGAAAGACCAGAATGTAAAATTATCGGTTTATAATTC
>DMTS01000133.1 GCA_003477045.1 Candidatus Delongbacteria bacterium | reverse complement strand
TTGTCAACAATAAAAGAAAATAAAAAAGCCGGCGTGTTTTGCCGGCTCTCTTTCATGTATTCGCTAAAAGTCTAATTTTTCGCGATCACATACCAGAATTTGCGCGATGCCGTGTAAGTCGTAGTATATGAGTTCGTCGCTACATTCGTTTCAAATGTAAATGTCCCGTAAGGTTCAGTAGATGAGTAAACATCATAGCTCGTTGCATCTGCAGATACCGCCCAGCTTATGACCAGATCGGTTCCGGACACGCTTGTTACTACATTTGTCGGTGCTCCCGGAATGATTACATCCGCTACTGTAAATGTAACAGGTATTATCACTGTGCCTTCGTCAGGATCATTAGTCGTAACCGTCAGGTCTGCTGTGTATGTACCGTAATCTAGACCTGTCGCGTCGCAGGTCGCGCCTATCGTTACACTGCCTTTGCCTGCTGCTACTACACCTGATGTATTGTCAAGAGTCAGCCACTCGGGTGTCGCGCTTATCTGAACAGCAAGACCGTTCTTTATGTATGTTGCATTATAGGCTATCTGCGTTCCCACTGTACCGTCCGCATTCTCTATTCCTACTGTTGCGCCGGTTAAAGTACTGGTCATGTTGTTGTACAAGAACTCTATCTTTCCGCTTGAACTCAGCACCATCTGGAATGTGTTTCCGGCTGTGCCGGCGTACAAAGGCCAGTTTGTGAACTGTACCGTGAATTTGCCTGCAACTGCCTGGTAGTGAACAGTACCCTGATCCGTTCCTTCAAGATCATCCCAGAATGCTGCGATCAAACCGTTCGGCGCGGTCGCAGTAGGTATAGCTGCGTTCGTGAAGTTGTTGGCGGTCGGTGCCGAGAACATTAAAAATCCGTTGGATGAAACATAAACCTGCGTATAATCAACACCATAATAGTTGAATGTAAATCCCAGATTATAAGGTCCTGAATAACCTTCATCTTTTGCGTCATATGTTCCTGTTGGCGTCCAGGCTGATGCCAGAGTGCCTGTTCCGGAAATGTCTGTCCATATATAATCGGGACCGGCTGTCTCGTCTGAATCTGTCCACTTGTACCCGTAAGCGTCAGGACCGCCGGAACCTTTTACTTCCTTTCCGCTTGTATAGTTTATTGCGATGCTGTAAGTCAGTTCTGCTAATCCGGTATTGTTTATATTAAAACTCCTGTTCGCTGCTGTTTCAGGCGCTGCTGATGCGGTTATGTCCGTTACGCTTACTTCTGCCTCCGGAACTGTACCGGTTCCTGTTACAGCTATGTNNGGTTCGAACGACAGGTTAAAGGTTTTGCTTGAGCTTGGTGCCACTGCATAACCCAGCACATTCTTTACATCCTTTGTTACTTCTTTAGATGCTACTGCCACACTGTAACCTGACGGAGTGTTGATATCGCCAGTAATTGTTTCTGTAGCATGAGAATTTGTAATTGTAAATGTCTGGATACTGCTTGTCCCTGCCGGTACATTTCCATAAGATAATGATGTCTGGTTTATCGCAAATGTACCGCCTATGCTTCCGGATACGCTTAAAACAGACTGTTCCGTTTCAAGATTGAATCCTGATACGGTCAGTGTAACATCGTCTCCTACAGAAAAACCGTGATCGATCGAAACTGTTCCGCTTGCGTTTGTAACAGCTGAGTAATTCACGCCGCTTTTATACAACGTTACTATCGCTCCGGCTATCGCAGCTCCACCGGTTGTTGCAGTTACAGTAGTTGTGTAATTACCCGGCAATAATGTTGTATTTGAGTTTGTTATCTGTTTTGGCTGATCGGTTCTTAACTGAAGAGATACGTCGCCGAATATCAGCCATGCTTCCTGCGTATCTTTCGTTGAAGCGTCTGTCGGTGTCTCAGCCAGCATCAGATTTGATGCGTTGCAGCATATTGTTCCCACAGTGGTTCTTTGTTCGGTTACGTTGGTTCCGTCACCGGGCTGTGTACTGTAGTCATATCCGCCCTTTAAAATGTCGTTAAAATAATCCTGACCTTTCATCGGCGGTAACCACGGCTGGCTTATAGAAGAAAACCATCCGCCGACCGCTCCGCCGTTCGTGTGTCTTGTCCAGGCTTCTGCGAAACATGTGCTTGTATATTCAACATTTCCGACAAGACAGGCCACCGATACTACGAACGGTAGTTTCGTACCGTTGGATAGTGTATTTACATCGGTATTATATAGGTATCCGCCGTAAATAGACTGGAAGCAGTCATAAGAACCATGACCTGTATAATTTATCAATGATCTTCCGTCATTTACAAATCCGAGTATAGTGGCTTTAGTAACACTGTTGGCCTGATAAGCCGTACTGACAGAAGCATAAGTAAAAGGTAAAAGTTTATTGTTGATAATAATATCAGAATGAGCCTGGTCACCCTCTCCGTCATCTCCCGAACCGGCACCCTCGTTAGATGCGATACCGATACCTTTTTCATACCATGTAGCAGCGAGCGTAGGTGTTTTCTCATAATTTATTGATTTGTTGATCTGGTTTGTCAGTTCGGCTTCTGTTGTAACTGAGAATCTTCCTACGACTACATCCATGTACTGATCAGTGCCCACAGTACATCCGAGCATAGGATCTTGAGCTCCGGTGGTTGAAGTAACGCTGTTGAGGACCTGCGATTTTAAATTCGGAAAATCTCCTACGATCTGTGCGTAAAGTATATTTGTGTTTGCGAGATACTGATTTTTAATGTCCTGTGTTACATAAAGATCAGTTCCATTGGCTTTCTCAAGCGTATGTACTTTGAAGCCTTTCTGTCTCTTCCAGTCTATCCACGGCTGTAGCGCAGTTAATCCGCCGTTGTTGGGTGTATATATTACAAGTATTTCACCCTGACTTCCGATCGGAAGAGCTTTTGTTTCATTATAATTCAAAAATATCGACTTATACATCCCGTCCATTTCAGAAGCAACTTTTGCAGGCTTTACAGTTAAAGGATTAACCGGTTCGCTATTATCTTCGATCAGAGATACTGTGATATTCTTGTAAATTCTAAGTGTTTTCGTTGAGGAGTTGTACTGATAAGGATAAACTATTACATGAGTGCCTCTGACATCTCTCATAATAAAAGGTTCTGTCAATTCGCTGATTTTACCCGGGTACCATTCGTTCCTGACTGATTCATTTGATATTTCAAATGGAATTTCATCGATATTCTGGCTTCTTGAGATTACACCCCTTGAAGGAAGCAGCGGATATTCGAGCACAATGTCGGAATAATCTTCTGAATTGAACTTCATCGTAACATTCTTGTCATCCTTCAGCTGAACTGCTGAAGCATGGTAAGGAATTTCTGCAAACCCTTTGTCTATTGTCAAAGCACTTCCTGCTCCGCTTATTTTTGAGTACTTTACTCCGTTTTTTTCTACCACTGAAACAGTAAATTCCGCGACTTTGAAATCAAGACGCATTTCTGAATCGGACAGTCTGCTGTAATCTACAGTGAAGCCCCTGCTTGTCTTTCCGAAAACCGAGGCTGCAATTAACATTACAGATGCAGCAATGATAAATCTTCTCATGGATCCTCCATTTTTGATTTTTATTTAATATTCTGAATATTTCAATAGCTGTATTAAGCTACCTTACCGGAATGGATTAAGACTCCTTTTAAGATAATACCTGAAACCATGGTTGTCAACAATAAAAGAAAATAAA
>DMTS01000219.1 GCA_003477045.1 Candidatus Delongbacteria bacterium | reverse complement strand
GTCGGCAAAGACCAAATGATAGACATAATGGAGCACTTCACCGAAGTTGACTTCGCGACTTCAAGAGAAAGTCTTATGTTCGAGTTGTTCTACGGAACTGGAATAAGGCTGTCCGAGCTTTATGATATGAAGCTGCCCGACATAAATCCGGACAGAGATGTATTTTCAGTTATAGGTAAAGGATCCAAGCAGAGGATACTTCCCATTTCAGCACACATCAAAAGAAAATATAAGGTTTATGCGGAAGAAAGGAAGACTGCCCTTATGGAAGCGGGTAAAGAAAGCGAATTCCTTTTCATTTCGTTAACCGGAACCCATCTTTCAAAAAGGCAGATACAAAGGATAATCAGCGAAAAACTTAATCTGCTTGCTACTGTGCACAAAACTTCGCCGCATATTTTAAGGCATACTTTCGCTACGCACATGCTCGATAAAGGCGCAGACATCATGTCGGTAAAAGAGCTTCTCGGTCATGAAAGTCTTTCAACTACCCAGGTCTATACTCATGTTTCGCTCGAAAGACTGAAAAAAATATATAAACAGGCACATCCAAAGGGAAAATAGATGAAAATAGCAATCCTGATAATTTTTTTTTCAGCCGCAACTGCATTCGCTTCTTTGAATCGGTAGTGATCAATCCAAACTCGGTCAGGATCGGTAACATTTCCGGATTCAAGGCGGGCGATTCGATGGTTCCTTTTATACCGGTCGGTTCTTCGGGCGTAGGCGCCTGCTATATGGTGCCTTTCGGACTCTCAGAACTATCAATGCAGGAGGCTTTTTATTACGGATCGGTAAAAAACATTCCGTTCATGATAAGCGGAGTGAATTTCGGTAATTCTGACTATAGCGAAAACACATTCAGGATCTCAGCCGCTGTTTACAGCAAAGCGGGTATAGAAATATTTCCCGCAGTTAAATATATGAACATGAATACAGTGCTCGGATCAGAATCGTCCTTCGGTTTTGATATCAGTGCCAAATACTTACTTTACGAAAAGCTTTCAACGGTTTTGTCGGTTGTAAATATTTACGCATATGAGACAGATAATATCGACATACCAATGACAATGATTTTAAACTTTGAATTTAAAGGTGTAGAATATTTCAACCTTTACACAGGAATAGAAAAAGACAGCAGGAATGAGGCGATTTTTAAAACCGGCCTTGAGTATGTGCCTTTCGCTTTTTTCTCGGCATCCGCGGGATATAATTTCGATCCGGAACTGATAACGGCCGGATTTTCTCTTGAATATAAGGGCTTTATGTTCAGTTACGGTATGTCCTATCACTTTGAACTTGACTATTCTCATTCATTCGGAATAGTGTATGAATTCTAAGTTCGTAATTTTTCTTTTACTGGCGGGTACGGCACTTTTTTCAGTCGAAACGGACGATCTGGATCATGAGGAGATATCTGCTTTAATAAAATATTATACGGCTAATCCTATAAATATAAATACTGCTACAGTTTCAGATATCTTCGAACTGCCATATATTTCAGAAATAGACGCCGAGATAATATTTAACAGGATAGAATCAGAAGGAGAGATCGGGAGCCTGAATACGCTAGCGGACGAAAATATAATAAGTAAGGAAACTGCGCAGAACCTGAAAGGGTGTATAAAATTTAAAGCGGCGCGGTCAGAAGTTCAGAAAGCGGAATACGCTTTAAGGTTCAGGCGGACTCTTGAAAGTTCACGGGCCTATGAGGATTCGATCTATCTGGGAAATTCAAGCATGATCTCTCAAAAACTCAGCTTTTACGACAGAAAAATATCATACAATATTCTGATAGAAAAAGAACCGGGAGAAATAAATTATACCGATAATTTCAAAGCTAATGTTGTATTCCGCAAAGATGACGATTACAGGATCATAGCGGGTAATTTTAATTTAACTTCGATCTCCGGAATGCTTCAGAAAGAGGGATTCACAATGGATCCGTATTCTTACAGATCAAGTGCTAAATTTCATGATTTTACAAAATCTGCGCCCACTACTAACGATTATTCGGGGTATAACGGGATATCAGCATTTTACACATACGCAAAACACAGGCTGTCTGTGTTCTACGGGATTAAAAATCTGTCAGCAAGTCTTGACACTGCAGGCGATATTACAAGCGTCAGCCTGACCGCATACGCAAGGACGGAAACTGAAATCGAAAAAAGGTATAATTCTAAACATGAAACGGCAGGAGCGGGTATTGAAGGAACTGCATACGGCTTCAAGTACGGAATTTCAGTTTCTGACGAAAAATTCGACAGGAACCTGGCTGCTGAATCATCATTGAGCGAAGGAACGCTTGGCGAATTATCTCTGTCAAAGTCTTTCGGAGTATGGAACTTCAGGGCTGACGCGGCGACAGATTTCGATGAAGTTAATTTTAAAACGAATGCTTTATTCAGATCGAAAAATCTAAATACTGACTTTTACTACGGATACATGCAGAAAAACAAATTTTCTTTCACATCAACTTCCATGATGTTCGGAACCACAGGGGAAGAGGAGCAGGTCTTCGGCATGAAATTTCTTATCAAAGTGAACAAAGAACTTGTATTTACATCAGACAACCTCATATATTCGACAAATTACTTCGGCAGCGGTTTCCCGGGCTCGCAATTCTCGCTGAAAAGCAGTATAAAATCAGGTAAACTTCTCCTTGAACCCGCATTCATTTATAAGCACAGAGAAACAACGACAGAGAATTTTATAACTTCCGAAACAAAAGAATATAACGCAAAAATAAAATCATCTTTCGATATAAATCCGTTCATATTAGGCTTCGATGCTTCCTATTCAGACAAAGACACAGGTTACGGGTATCTATTAAGCACAGGTATAGATTACAGAAAAGACAGCTGGAAGGTCAGAATTGGCGGCGATATTTACTATACCGTGAATGGAACATTAATTTACTCAAGCGCAGCAGACATAGGAAAATATCCTTCAATGACCTCATATTCAGGTACCGGCAGAAAATCTTTTATAATGATCGGACGAATTACCGATAATTATGAAATAAGCGCCGGTATATCTCAACTTTCCAAAGAGGATAAGGATTTTTCGGGAAGCGGTTACGACATTATCGATTCGGGTACTGTTCATGAAGCAGAGCTGAATTTAAGATATTTATTTTAAATAATTTTTTACAAAAGCCTTGTCAAGCATAAAAATCTTTACTATATTAAACAAATCTTTGGAGATTTACCGATAATGACGGAAAACTGCATCTCGATATTAGGTTCAACAGGCTCAATAGGAGTGAATACCCTGAAAGTGACGGAAAAGCTTAAGGGGCAGTTCAAAATAAAGTACATTTCAGGATACAACAACTATAAACTTCTAATAGAACAGGCTGAGAAATTCAAACCCGAGTTTATCGTTACATCTGACGATCATTACACAAAGATAAGGGATATTTTAAAACGCGCATCGGTAAAAGTGATCGCAGGTTCAGAAGGATTAAAACAATCCTGTCAGGACGCGGAAGTAGGAACAGTAGTCAATGCCATAGTGGGGTCATTCGGTCTTAAACCTACCGTTTACGCACTTGAAAAGGGTAAAAAAGTCTGTCTGGCCAACAAAGAATCTCTTGTCATGGCGGGTTCATACATCAAAAAATTATCCAAAAAGACTGGCGCTTCGATAATTCCGATAGATTCCGAGCATTCTGCAATGCTTCAGGCGCTTAACGGAGAGGAAAGATCGTCACTTGAAAAAATAATATTGACGGCATCGGGAGGGCCTTTTAGAAAGAAAAGTGGATCTCTCGAAAATGTTTCGATAGAAGAGGCTTTGAACCACCCCAAATGGTCAATGGGAAAAAAGATAAGCATAGATTCAGCAACGCTTATGAACAAGGGATTTGAGCTGATCGAAGCTGTGCATCTGTTCGACATTTCACCCGCAAAAATAGAGGTGGTGATCCATCCCGAATCTATCGTGCATTCGCTGATGCAGTTCATAGACGGTTCGGTGATAGCGCAGCTCGGACTTCCCGACATGATGCTTCCGATCCAATACGCGCTGACTTATCCTAAAAGGTCAAAACTTAAACTTCCCAGGCTTGATCTGAGCGAACTGGGAAAATTAACATTCCATAAACCGGACAGAAAAAAATTCCCCGCTCTCGATCTTGCCTGCAGGGCGGCTGAAGAAAAAGGGACTTTGCCTGTCGTACTAAATACCGTTAATGAAATTATGGTTTATAAATTTCTTGCCGGAAGGATAAAATTTACCGATATTGTCAATAATGTCGGTAAAGAAATGGATGCGCATACGAACATAAAGAACCCGACGATCGAAAATATTTGTGAACTTTCGGACGAATTATGGAAAAAATTCAAATAACAAAATTTAGGAGGAGAAAATGAAAAAACTGGTGATGGCTTTAGCGTTATTCGGAGCATTCGCTCTGATCCAGGCGCAATCAGGGGAAGAAGATTATTTTGCCTCAGAGAATGATCAACACTCGTCTGACGGAACTGCCACAGAAATAATATCTGTAGAACCGATAGTTGTCGCTGAAATAGCAGGCAGCGTTGACCCTGCTGTCAATGACGCTTCCAGTTCGACACCGGATATGGACATGACGGCGTCAATGGATGCTTCTTATACCGCATTTCAGACTAAGATCAATATTCCGCTGTGGTACAGATGGAGAGATTTTAGTTTTAATGCTTCAGTCCCGTACTTTATAACAAAGGAAAATCCTAATTTCGGCGATCCAGTCGAAAGTAGCGGAATTGGAGATATTTCCGTAGGTGCTTCATACGGAAAATATTTAGAGCAGTATAAAACATATTTGAGCGTAAATACTACAGTTAAACTTCCCACGGGTGATGAAGAAAATACAGAGGAAAAAGATGGATTTGACTATCCAATTCCGCTGGGATCAGGTTCAACAGACATAGCTGCCGGATTGTCAGGCTATTATTTTATGGACGCATTTACTTTTAAAGGGAATCTGCTTTACAAGATGAATGGAGAATATACACTGAAAGATGCGTTTTACGACCCGGTTGTAATGGAGATGGTAGATGCTGATATAGATATCGGAGATCTTTTTCTCTTCACTGCTGGAGTTGACTACAGGTGGCAGTACAGGCTGACATTCGGACTTGATTTTGTTTACGGAAACCACATGGCAAGCGAAATTGAAGGCGAAAATCAGAAGAACGGAATATCTTATATAGACATTAATCCTTCGGCAAAGTATTCGATCAGCTTATTTGAATTCGTTCTAGGAGCTAGAATACCGGTATATACCGAGCTTGAAACTTATGCTTCATGGCTTTCAGAATCTGATCAGAAAGGCAGAAGCATGGTTATTAACTTCCGAACGAATTACAGAATATTCTAGACAAAGCACAGAGAAAAGTAAAGCACAGTCAGGTAAAGTAAAAAGTAATAAGGCAAAGTAAATGAGCGGAACGGAAAGTAAAACAGATCCAAAAAAAGTTATTTCAGGCTATTGGCGTCCTGTATATTCGATCTATATAAGCATAATTGTTGCTTTTATTGTAACGCTGATCATGATCAACAGCCATCTTCAGTTCTTTAAGGTTGTTGAAACTGACAGCGGAGGAACGCAGACTTTACTTTTCGGTCTGGGCTACGGATACACGGTAATGATCCTTGTCGGATTTGTAGTTCTCCTCATTATACTCGGCGGCATATTACTTTATACCATCCAGCGCAGAAGAGAATACTCATGTGAAATGAACGAGATCCTCCAGGAGCTTAAAAGATCATCAAACGAATATTCAAGCATTCACGAAAGATACAAGCTGATAACCGAAAACATTTCCGACGTTATTCTTACAACGGATATGCAGGGCAGGATCACATATGTTACTCCTTCGATCGAAGCTTATCTGGGAAAATCTATAGATGATCTTACCGGTAAAAAAATAGAAGAATTCGTTACAAAAAAATCTGTAAGAGTGCTGAGTAAAGATATAATTTTCAGAAGACAGAATCCCGAGAAATTTAAGGAAGTATCAACCAACGAGATCGAGTTTATCGGACGGGACGGGCAGATACTGTGGGTGGAACTTAAAATGATAGGCTTTACAGAAAACGGACAGCAGAAGGGATATCTCGGCGTTTTCAGGGATGTAACCGTCAGAAAAAAGAATGAATTGTCAATCAAGTTCCAGAGTAATGTGCTTTATAATATTTCAGACGAGGTAAACATTAACGATCTCAACGGAAAAGTCATATATGTTAATAAAGCAGTGCTGAACGATCTGAAAATGACATGGGATGAGATAATAGGGCAGACCAAAACGGTACTGCTCCCGGACCCGGAATATAATATTTCAAAAAGCGATATTATAAAATGGGTACTTGAAAGAGGGCACTGGGAGGGAATAGTCGGAAATTACCTTCCGGACGGAAGGCGCAGGATAGTTGCAACAAGATCAAAACTTTATTATGATGACAACAAAGTTCCGGTAGCTATAATCTCGATCTCGACCAACATAACCAAAAAGGTCGAAATGGAGAAAGAGCTGAAGAAAAGTGAAAATCGGTACAGACTTCTTGTGGAGAATGTGTCAGACGTGATATGGACTTCAGATAAGGATTTTAAGATCACTTATGTTACCAAATCGGTGGAAAAATTTTTGGGTTACACGCCTGATCAGCTGATGCTTCTTATGAAAAATGAATATTTTTCGCCTGACACTCTTGAAAAGATAGAAAAATTACGAGCGAGAACAGAACACAGATACGGAAATGTCGCATATCCGGTTGTATTCAATGCGGAACTTATATGTGCTGACAGAACGAGAAAATGGGCTGAGGCGAAGATCAATCCTTTAATCGAAGATGACGGAGCTGTCTCAGGTTTTGTCGGAGTATGGCGCGATATAACTAGCTTTATTCTTACAAATGACAGGAACAGAGCACTTGAAGACAGACTTTCGCAGTCTGAAAAAATGGAAGCCTTAGGCAGGCTCGCCGGCGGAGTGGCTCACGACCTGAACAATGTTCTTACAGGAATAGTTGCATATCCCGACCTTCTTTTGTTGAAGATACCCGAAGATGACCCGCTCAGAAAAAAAGTAATTGCTATTAAGAAAAGCGGACAGAAAGCTGCCGCCATAGTCGAAGACCTGCTGTCTTTATCAAGAAGAGGCGTAAATAAATTTACTGCTCTTAATATGAACATGCTCATCAGAGACCTTCTGGAATCTCCGGAAGTTGAGAAGCTTAAAGTTTACCATCCTCAGATAAGATTCAAATTCAGCGAAGGGAAATCTGTGCCTCCTGTATCCGGAGCGGAATATCAGATATCCAAAGTTCTGATCAATCTTTTCACTAACGCGTGTGAAGCGATGCCAACGGGCGGAAATATCTACATAAGTACAAAATTTGAAAGCTCGATAAATGAATCGATAAGATACAAGAACATACCTGACGGAGACTATGCGGTAATCACAATAACCGATGAAGGTGTAGGTATATCAAAAGAAGATCAGAAAAAAATATATGAACCTTTCTTCACAAGTAAAGTGATGGGTAGGAGCGGTACTGGGCTCGGAATGGCGGTCGTATGGGGGACTATACAGGATCACAACGGCTATATCGAATTAAAAAGCAAATTGAACGAGGGAACTTCATTCGATATATATCTGCCGGCTCTGGCCGAATCTGCCGCTTTCGAGAATGAGATAATGGATAAAACTTCATTGAGGGGTAAAGGGGAAAAGATACTGATGCTCGATGACGAAGATATCCAGCTTGAGATAGCAGATTCTCTGTTCACTGAACTGAATTATAAGATCAGAACAGTTTCAGATCCTCAAAAAATAATGCGGGAAATTGATGATTTCGTTCCTGATCTTGTTATACTAGATATGATACTCACGGAAAATACTGACGGATTGGATGTTTATAAAAAGATATGCGAAAAATATAAGGACCTGAAGGTGATGATCATAAGCGGATTTTCAGAAAGCGAAAGAGTGAAAGAGGCGTTATCTTTGGGCGTAAAAAAATACATCAGAAAACCTTTCACGATTGAAGAGATAGGTCTTGCCGTCAGAGAGGTTTTAGAGACGAATTAAATGAAAAGATCAGACTGCGGAAAGAACATACAGGAATTATCCGATGACGAAAATTCCGCGCTGAAGATAAATGCCGGAAAAGAATCAAAGTTAAAAAATTCAGACGGTTTTTCCGGTTATCTCGAAAAAAAAAGAAGAAAACTTACTTTACAGGATTATATAGACGGAATTGCATCCGGCGACAGGGTTATTTTAGGCAGAGCGCTAACTCTTATAGAAAGTAAAAGATCCGATGACAATAAACTATCCAAAGCTATCATAAATTCATGCCTTCCCCGATCGGGAAATTCGATCAGGATCGGCATAACGGGTGTTCCGGGCGCAGGCAAAAGCACTTTTATAGAATCATTCGGACTGTACCTTATATCTTTAGGCAAAAAAGTAGCTGTCATGGCGGTTGACCCCAGTTCAAGCAAGTCGGGCGGCAGCCTTATGGGCGATAAAACCAGGATGGAAAGGCTTTCCGGCATGAAGGATGTTTTTATCAGACCATCGGCTACTTCAGGGTTCCTGGGAGGAGTTAACCGGGCTACGAGGGAGGCTATCATACTGACAGAGGCATCAGGCTATGATGTAATCCTGATCGAAACTGTAGGGGTCGGGCAGTCCGAGAT
This sequence comes from Candidatus Delongbacteria bacterium, assembly GCA_003477045.1. Classification (GTDB taxonomy): domain Bacteria; phylum UBA4055; class UBA4055; order UBA4055; family UBA4055; genus UBA12480. The sequence goes on along the minus strand of DMTS01000219.1, from coordinate 1,567 downwards.
ACTTGTTCATTCAATGGTTGATTTTTTTCTGCTGCTCCAGATCTCCGGGGCTGGAGATGAACTTCAGGGAATAAAAAAAGGTATCATGGAGATGGCTGACGGAATAGCGGTAACAAAAGCCGACGGAGACAATATACAAAAAGCGGAGTTATGCAGAAAAGAGATCGAGACCGCTCTGCATTACACTCTCAACTATGACAGGGACTGGAGTGTGCCTGTACTTACTTTATCCGCTTATGAAAACCGCTCGATCGATAAAGTATGGGAAATGATATCCAGACATACCGGAATAATGAAAAAGAACGGCAGGTTCGATCAGAAAAGAAAAGATCAGATCGGGGAATGGCTGAAATCAGCTATAGTTCAATCGCTCGAAAACGAATTTCACAATTCACCGAAGATCATAAAAGTAATAGACAGATACAGATCAGAAGTTCTTTCAGGCAAATTGTCGCCTGCGGCGGCAGTTGAAGAACTTATAAATCTGTTCAGGGATGACAAATGAAACAGGCAATAATACTTATAGCGGCATTGAATTTATTTTGCGGAACAGCGGATTTTTCTGTCAAACTGATTTATATCAAGCCTGATGCAGAAGTCAGACTAAAAATAAACAATTTTGCAACTACTCTGGAAAAACAGCTTGATAATTACAACTGGAAGTTCCCCCATGATGACTTTGACAAGATCGAAACGAATATCAGCGTAAACATTGAAAAAGCTACAGCCGATAAAACCTTCACGGGCATAATAAATATAAGCAGCGGAATAGCATCTCCCACTGTTCAATCAATAGCTTTAAAAAAAGACATATATTTTAACGAGCAGGATATTGTATTCACAATGGATTATGAAAGCGATCCTATTTTAGATAAAATGGATCCGGGCTCTATCGAAACGCTGGTATTGTTCTATGTAAATCTGGTTCTAGGTGAAAATTTTGACAGACTGTCCTATACCGACCAGAAAAATTTCAGGCTTGAAGGCGACAGATATTTTCAAAAACTATTTGAGTTCGAGAACATCCTTACCAGCGCAACTGAAAGGATCAGCTGGAACAAAAGGCTGGAGATAATCAATAACCACAGGCAGAATACCAAAGCGGATATAAGGAAACTTAACGCATTTATTTATAACGCGGTTTATTTCATAAATTCAGGCAAAAAGGACAGGGCAAGGTTCTTTGCAGACCCGATCTTTGAAATAATATCAAAAACAACTGAATATCCGTTAAATTTTTTTGCAAATAATTTTTACGCTCTCAGCGAAATATTTTCCCTCGCCCAGGATGCAAAATTTTTAAAACTGCTGATAGAAAAAGATCCAGAACACGAGAGCACATATTCCCAAAAACTACCTAAACTGCCTATGCGCGAAAAAACCAAAATCAACGAATAATATTTGCAAAAAAGAAAAAATCTCTTTAAATTGTTATGTATGAAAATTCATAGATAACAAAAACGCTATTTAACATACGGGAGAACGAAATGAAAATCTGGAGACACGCATTGCCTCTGATGGCCTCAGGCTTATTAATACTTATCATTTCCTGCCATACTGAAACGCC
>DMTS01000158.1 GCA_003477045.1 Candidatus Delongbacteria bacterium | reverse complement strand
CGGTTCGCCCACGCCGGAGATCGCTGAGGCCCTTCTTTCGGTTCCGGAAGAACTTAGAAAATATCATTTCGAATGGGCAACCAACGAAAAAGTAGCTACTGAGATCGCTTTCGGAGCAAGTATAAACGGGCATCTTTCAGTCGTGTTCTTTAAGTCTGTGGGATTAAATGTTGCGTCAGATTCACTTGTACAACTCGGACTGATGAACCTCATCGGAGGTCTGGTCATTATTCTTGGAGACGATCCCGGCGCGAATTCAAGCCAGAATGAGCAGGATAACCGTCATTTTGCAAGAATGTCGTATATCCCTGTTTTCGAACCGTCTTCGCCGACTGAAGCCTATCAAATGTTCATTTATGCGGTTAATATTTCCAGAAAATATCAGATGCCTGTTATATTCAGGCTTACAACCCATGTTTGCCATGCGAAAGAAGTTATTCAGTTCGGACAGATACCGGAACCGCGCTCAAAATTCAGCCCTTCGTTCGACAGAAAGAACGGCCCGTATCTGCCGATTACAAAAGCTGTATTTCCCCTTAAAAAAATTGCGCTCGACAGACTTGACAAAATGGAAGAGGAATCTGAAATATCTGTTTTTAATAAAGTTCATTCTCCTTTCGGTCTTGAATATATCAGCGGCAGGAAGTTGGGGATAATTTCATCATCAATGCCCGTTCTTTCGATACTTGAAAACCTTGATAAGGCTAAACAGCCTGTTGATCTTCTTCAGCTTAATTTCAGCTTTCCTCTTCCGAAAGAGAAGATAACAAAATACCTTAATGATCACGATGAGGTCATTATTATTGAAGAACTCGACAGAGTTATGGAATTCGAGATCAAATCGCTTGCATACGACAGAAATATTAAGTGCCGTATCTCATCACGGACAGACAAAGCTGACCTGATGGGGGAACTCGGTTCGGAAAGAACATGGAAGATACTTTCTGATAAATGGAGTGATGTATTCCCGTCAGAGATCGAGAATATAAGCCTTCCTTTCAACAACCCCAGGATACCTCAGATGTGTCCGGGATGCGGCCACAGATCGGCTTTCCACGCGATAAAACAGGCACTTCCCGAAGGTACAATAACCGTCGGCGATATCGGCTGCCATTCACTCGGGTTTTTCAAGCCTTATAACATGGGGGAGATGCTCCTCTCGATGGGTCATTCCAGCGGAACGGCCGCAGGACTCACAATAGGAAATTCAACAAGGAAAGTCCTTGCTTTCATAGGCGATTCAACATTTTTCCACGCGGGACTGCCGGCAATAATAAACGCAGTTCTTTACAACCATAATTTCACCCTTGTTGTCATGGAGAACGGAACTACCGCGATGACAGGCCATCAGCCTCATCCCGGATCCGGAGAGATCGGCGATAAAATATCAATTGATAAAGTTCTCGAATCTATCGGAGTTAAATTTATCAGAAGGGTTGACACATACCAGCAGAAACAGCTTACGGCTCATATAAAGGAAGCCCTTGATTTTGAAGGTTTTTCAGTTGTAATTGCAAGCCATCCCTGCATGCTTAAGTTCATGCGCGGTCAGAGAAAAAAGGACAATTATGTTCCCAAACATGTGGCTGTGGATCAGGGTAAATGCGAACAGCATCTTGCATGCATCGAAGATTTTGGATGCCCGTCCTTCATTAAGAATGACGACGGCTCAATAACGGTCAATGAAGACCTCTGCATAGGCGACGGTTCATGCAGACAGACATGTCCTGTCAGTGCGATCGATTTTAAGAAGGGGGCCGAATAATGAAAGAAATGAATATATATATGTGCGGAGTGGGCGGACAGGGAATAGGTCTTCTCGCCGAAGTAATGCTCAGATCATGTCATTACGCAGGATATGATGTCAAAGGAGTTGATACGCACGGTCTGGCTCAGAGAGGCGGTACAGTTGTATCTCATCTCAGGATCGGCAAAAAAGTTCATACGCCTATGATACCTCCCGGTACCGCAGATATGATAATCGCGCTCGAACGGCTTGAGGCTATGCGCGGAATAAGCGAAATGCTGTCTTCAGGCGGAAAAGTTATATATTACGATGTAGAGTATCAGACGATCGACAACAGGCTCGGAAATATAAAGTATCCAACGGCTGAAGAAGTAAAAAATTCAGCTGATCAAAAGAAAGCTGAAATATTGAAAGTTTTTGAAAAAAATATTTCAGATCCGAGAATGCAGAATGTGGTTCTGATAAAAAAAATAATAGAAAAAGGCTGGATAGCGGGCTTAACGAAAGACATGGCTGTAAAGGCACTCGGAGAGCTTATGCAGGGAAAAGCACTTGAAAAAAATATAAAGTTATTGAACGGAAACTAAAGTAAGGTCTGACTGATGAAGTATATTTTAACAGGTGGAGGAACGGGAGGGCATGTTTATCCTGCCCTGGCGATTGCGGAACATATAAAGAAGAATGAACCGGATGCCGAATTTTTATACATAGGCACAAAAGACCATATTGAATCAAGGATCGTTCCGGCTAAAGGCTACAAAATGAAGTATATTACAGCAACCGGTATGCCTGACAGAAAATTCAGTGCAGCTATGCTGAACTTTGCTTTAAAAATATTCTTCGGCACGATTAAAAGCATTTTTATCGTATTGTTTTATCGCCCCGACATGATAATAGGGTCAGGCGGTTTTGTTTCTGCTCCGCCTATTTTTGCGGGATATATTTTAAGAAAATTGAAACTTTCCAAAGCAAAGTTATTCCTTCACGAAGCTAACGCGGAACCAGGAAAGCTGATAAAGCTGGCAGGGCCAATGTGCGACGGCGTGGGAGTCTCATACGAAATTGCCATGAATTTATTTCCGTCAAACGGAAAATTTGTGGGTTATCCGGTTAGACCGGAATTCTTCAGCGGTTCTAAATCCGAATCAAGGAAAAAACTCGGTATTGCGGATGACACTTTTCTGGTCTTTGCCGTCGGCGGTTCGCAGGGTGCACGGACAATTAACAGAGCGGTAGCTGACAGCCTGAAACATCTTTCCGGGCTGAAAAATTTCTCGATAATTCATGTTACAGGCAGGAAGAATCCGAATTACAACGGTTTGCTTGATACTATTAAACGGTTAGAAAAAAATAGCATTAAAGAAAGTGAAACACCGTTTTATAAAAAGATCGAATATGCCGACAACATTAAAGATTATTATTTTGCTGCCGATCTTATCATTACAAGAGGCGGCGGCACCATAAACGAGATAGCTGTCTGCGGAACTCCTTCGCTGATCATTCCTAAGGCGAACCTGTCCGGTGATCATCAGGTAATGAATGCTCTCAGTATGAAGAATTCGGGAGCTGCTGAAGTGGTTTATGAAGAAGTAATGATCGAAGACGGAGAATTCATCATAAAAGTTGAAGGGGAAAAGCTGGCTGGAAAGATAAAGGAATTCTATAATGACAGAAGCAGGCTGGAGAAGATGTCAAGTTCTGCCAAAAAATCCGTTATTGCGAACGCAAACGACGAGATATACAAATTCATAAAAGATGTTTTCAATAATAAAAAAACCGTACACACGATAACAAAAATTCATCAGTCGAATAAGTATGCTGATATGGGTGTGAAGCAGATATATAATTCACTATCGAAAATGAAACCTGAAGAGATAAGAAGTCTTGAATTTCTTGACTATATTAAATACAGAACCAGCCACTACCTTATTTCATCGAACTGGAAGATCAAAAATACTGCGGTTAAAATTACAGGACTGACAAAAGATGCGTCAAAGCTTCCTTTCCTCAGTAAGCTGCTCAGCGACGGCAATGCGGGATTTGTTAAAAGAAATATTTTCTGTGCCTACAGAACAATCGGTGCATATAATGAAACTATCGAAAAAGATATTTTTGTAGGTCTGAAGGATCCGTACTGGGAAGTTCAGACAGAAGCTTTGAAGTGTATTAAATATTTCTCAGAAGAAACCGTACATAACGACAAGATAAGACCCGTAATTTCCAGTCTTCTTGCCAGCGGCAACTACGAAGTGGTATTAAATGCGATAGAAGCATACTCTGTCTATATAAACACAGCGGAAGACCTGAAAGAATATAACCGGTTCTATTATCACAACAATTCACAGATAAGGGAAGCCGTCATAACGGTACTTAATGATCTGAAGAAAAAAGGCAGGATATCGGCTGACGAATTCAAATCACAGCTTGATAATATTTTACTGACAACAACCGGTTTTACTCCTGTTTTCAGTATGAAACAAAAACTTAAAGATGCACTCTAAAATAGCGTGTTTTGTTTTTTTATATTATTTATTGTTGCAAAACAAATACTAATAATTTAAATTATTATACAAGACAAAAAGGGGTTTCAGGATGTATTCAAAATTATCAATTATGGTTTTCATAGTAATGCTTACTTTAAGTTCCAGATCATTCGGTTATGAGGATAAATTTTATAATTATTACGAAAAAGGTCTTCAATATATGAAGACTGGAGACTTCAACAGGGCCATTGTCGAATTCAAAAGCGCATATTCCCTTCAGTTCGAGGATGCAAAAAAGAAAAGGACATACGGAACAAAATTCATTGAGTATTTTCCGCATAGAGAGACCGGAGTCTGTTATTATCTGCTTGAAGAATATGACAATGCGAGACAGGAACTTGAGCTTTCGGTATCTTACAAAAAATCTGACAGGGCAGAAGAATATTTAAACAAGATAACAACCGGCATCACTCATACTGACGAGAACAGAAATAAAGAACTTGCTAAGCTTGAGGAAAAGAAAAAACAGCTAGCTCTTGAGCAGGAAAAAATAGAAAAGGAACGGGTTGAAAAAGAAAAAAGAGAAAAAGAAGCTCTTGCGATAAAAAAAGAACAGGAAAGAAAAGAGAAAGAACAGCTTGAGCAGGAAAGAAAGCTGAAAGAGATTAGCGAGAAAGAACTTTTGGCGCTGCAGAAAGAGCAGGAGCAAAAAGAGAAAGAGCGCCTCGAGCAGGAAAGAAAACTTAAAGAGAAAAATGAAAAAGAAGCTCTTGCTATCAAAAGAGAAAGAGAAGCTATTCAAAAGGAAATGGAAGAGCTTGAAAGACGGAAAAAGGAGCTCGATAAAGACCGAACAAAAGCAAATGTTCCGCTGACATCTGATCTTATAAAAATAACGAGGGTCGGTTCGCCTTTGACCGTTGCTATAATTCCCATAGAGTCAAAAGAAAGCAATTCACAGATATCTTCGATGATACTTGATAAGCTTATTACCAATCTTGTAAAGAAAAGAAGATTCAAGGTAATTGAAAGGGAATTTCTTGATAAGATCATGAATGAACAAAGCCTTGGCATGACAGGAATTGTTGATGAAGCGACGGCTATTAATGCCGGAAAAGTAATAGGAGCTGAAGCAATAATTATGGGTAAACAGAGTGAACTTAACGGAGATCTACACATCTCGGTAAGGGTAATAGATGTCGAAACATCGGAAACGATAACTGCGAATGAAATAGTTTCTGAGCAGGATGAGCTTGAACGAGCGATGGAAAAAGTAGCTGTAATGATAATCAACGATATGCCGTTATTTGAAGGAACAATTATTAAAATAGATCCCGATCAGATCTACCTTGATATAGGAGCCGATCTCGGTGTCAGAAAAGGAACAAAGTTCACTTTATACAGAAAAGGCGAGGAAATAAAACATCCTTCTACAGGCGAGGTGCTCGGTTATAATGTTACTCCGCTGGGTGAAGCTGTCACGACAAATGTTCAGGAGAAAATGTCTATTGCAAAGATCGTAAAATCAGGTTCGATACAAATAGGTGATAAAGCTGTTATTAAATAAAGGGAGGGGAGATCATGTCTAAAAAATTATTTTTGGTTTTCGCGGCTCTGTTGTTTTTAAGTTCTCTGAATGCGGAACTGGACTGGAACATAACCGGATCTGGCGCCAGAGCTGCCGGAATGGGCAATGCTTTTATCGGAATAGCAGATGACGCTACCGCGATCAACTGGAACCCGGGCGGATTGACGGCTCTTGAACATTTCGAGGCTTCAATTGTGGGCGGATGGGTAGCGGATATGGAAGAGTCTTCTTTCGAAGATAACGTTGGGTCAGATATCAGCGATGATTTTTTTTACGATCATGTAAATGTTAATTTCTTAAGTATGGCTTATCCAATGACAGTGAGCGATAAAAAACTGGTTCTTGCCGCAGCGTTTCAGAAACAGCTTGATTTCTTTTCCGAGGATGAGCAGGAGGATGAAGTCAACCTTTACACTTACAATTACGACTCTGATGGCGGCGTATATACTATGAACCTTGGAGCAAGTTATCAGGTTCTTCCTTATTTATCGGTTGGTGCAACCGGAAATATCTGGCTGGGCGAATCCGAATCCAACATGGAGAAGACATGGGATGCATATTCTCAGACATCAACATCTCAAAATAAGAATTTCAGCGGGTTTAACCTTTCTCTAGGAACGATCTTTGATATGAGTGCGATAAAAGAAAATGTTCCATTAAAGATAGGTCTTGTATTAAAAACGCCTTTCGATCTTGATTACGATTATGAATATGAATTTAGCGATACTGACGGGTATTCTTACGCTGAAAGTTTTTCGGGGTCTGTTGAAATGCCTTTGATGTTCGGTCTGGGAGCATCTTACAGGTTCGGGGAAAATTTTACTGTGGGCGTTGATTTTGAAAGAAGGAATTATGCGAAATCGAAATTTAAAGGCGAATATGACGACGGCACAACCTATGAAGAATATATGAGCCCTACTGAAGATGATGTTACTCAATTCAGACTCGGAATGGAGTATCTTATAATCACGGATGCTGTCGTTGTTCCTGTAAGATTTGGAATCTACAATTACCCGACTCTTTGGGCGAATGAAGATAATCAGCTGTATTACGATGGCGATGACACTTACGGAAATCCAATTTATATAAGTGATGAGGATGCCTCCGACCTTGAACAGCTTGTCGGTACAGGACTATCACTAGGAAGCGGGGTCATATTTGAAAAATTTTCCCTTGATTTCAGTTTCAATGTTTACAGCTACGAAAATACATATAAAAATTATTTTGTTGACGGTCCATGGGGCGGGTATGAATCTGAAGAATCCTGGACTAATACAAAAGCTACAATGAATATGTCGGCAGTTATTTATCTCGATACATTCATTAAATAAAAGATTTATTTTATTATCAGCATAAAAAAACCGCCATCCGGCGGTTTTTTTTATTTAAGATCAACTATTCTGTCGAACTCAATGTTTTCCCGTTTTAAAAACTCTTCCGCTTGCGCGATCAGATCATATCCGACCATTACGCAGTAACCGCAGTCGGAGCTGAGATCACGGGGGACAGGAATAAGTTTATTTTCGATATTATTCTTATTAAGAACATCGACAGCCCACATGGCATAATTGGACGAATGAAAAAGTATTACTGAGCTTTCTCTCAATTTATTTTCCGTCCCGGATGATTTTCAGAGCCTCAAGAGCAGTTTCTACTTCATATATCGTGTTGAATACGCTGAAACTGAATCTGACAGTGCCTTCAGGGAAAGTTCCGATCCTTTGATGAGCTAACGGCGAGCAGTGAAGACCCTGTCTGGACATTATATCAAAATCGTCTGACAGTCTCTGAGTTATTTCAGATACGGATAATCCGCCGATCGTAAAAGATACCACTCCGAACCCGGATGAGGCTGAATAGCTTTTGAACCCGTCGATCCTTTTAGAAGCTTTTTCAATGAAATACTTCTGAAGAGTGACCTTATGAAGCTGAACGCTTTTCAGTTTCTCAGGCATATTATTTAAAAATTCAACACCTTTGGACAGTCCTGCGATCCCAGCTACATTCAGAGTTCCGCTTTCATACATATCCGGAAGGAAATTAGGCTGTACGGTTTTATCCGACATACTGCCTGTTCCTCCTTCTTTTAACGGGTTCATTTTTCTTACATCGAATGAATCGGAAATAATAAGCCCTCCGGTTCCAGTCGGCCCGTAAAGACCTTTATGTCCGGCAAATGCGATCATGTCGATACTGTCAGATTTGAGGTCTATCGGAATAATTCCGGCGGATTGAGCACAATCGAGAATAAAAATCATATTATTTTTCTTACACCATTTTCCGATCTCTGCGACAGGCTGAACTATCCCTGTAACATTGGACATGTGATTTATAATTACTGCTTTTGTGTTGTTTTTTTTCGCGGAATCAAGTTCACCGGTAGAGATAATGCCGCTGTCATCTCCGGGGAGCACGGTTATACTGATTATCCCTCTATCTTCGAGCATTTTTAAAGGCCTGATAATACTATTGTGCTCCATGGATGATGTGATAACATGGTCGTCCTGGCACAGGATTCCTTTGATGGCAAGATTAAGCGAATCAGTCGCGTTTGAACTAAAAATGACATTCATCGGGCTTTTTACTCCGAAGAATTCCGCGATATTTTTGCGGGCTTGAAAAACTATTTTTCCGGCTTCACAAGCCATCCTGTGTCCCGATCTTCCCGGGTTCGCGCCGACCAGTGTCATATAATCAACAACTGCATCCACAACAGCCGGGGGTTTAGGGAAGCTGGTTGCAGAATTATCAAAATAGATCGTATTGTTTTTAAGCCTTGAAATTTTAGTCATTGAAATCTGCTCCTTTAACATGAACAGTAGTATATGCAATAATCAGGTAAAATACAAGACCGACTATTCTTAAGTTAGATATTTTCTATTTTCTATCGATCCTGATTATTATATGATCTTCCTTTTCTTCCGAGGAAAACTTAAAGCCTTTATTTTCAAGTATTCTGGTTACGTTCTCGTATGAAGCTTCACTATCAACCAATACTTCAAATTCTTTTTCTCCGGCTATTATTTCGCGTGTGACCAGTATAACAGGCTGAGGGCATGAAAGACCTCTTGCATCAACTGTTTTCATTTTATTCTCCTTTATTTAAGCTGATTTTCTTTTTTGCGTCATGGTTACCGCGATAACGAAAGTGAAAATGAGCCCGATGATCGTTCCCCACATTCCGAATTCTCCGATCCCTTTCGGCGAACTTGCCATGGCGAAATTGTGAGAGAAACCCGCTCCCACTATCATACCCATTACAAAAACTCCGGCATCTGTGTCGCCTTCACCTGAAAGTATAAGCTGTCTGCCCGGACATCCGCCTGAGAGCGCAAATGCGAATCCCGAAAGCATCATTCCCAGAAAGTTCCAGATGTGCATATTATGAGCTATAGGCTGATTTTCAAATCCCGCATTAAACTGGCCTAGTATCAGGTTCATTATAAATACTGCAATCGTAAAAGCGGCAACTCCAAAGAACAGATGGAAATCTTTTACAAGGATTATATCTCTGATAGAGCCCATGGTACAGAAACGGCTTCTTTGAGCAATGCCGCCGACTATAAGTCCTGCAATAATACTTATAATGAAAGGAGCCTTCATAGATCCCGGTCCTGTAACGCTGTTGAAAAGTTTTGGAAAATTAAAAACTAGCAGAGCAAAAATTAATACCATGAATGCAGGCATAATGTAGCCTGTCACTCTTGCCTGCGCATTGTTTCTGCCCAGGCTGTATCCTTTCTTTATAAAATAAGATCCGATGCCTATTCCGGCTATCAATCCGGCTATCCCGAGTATCGCATTCCAGTCACCACCTGCGAGCCTGATGAAAGCTCTCCACGGACACCCGAGGAATACCAGTGCTCCAATCATGGCAAATACGCCCAGAAAGAATCTTATGACGGTCGAAGAACCGCCTCGCGGCCTGAATTCTCCTTTGATAAGAGAGATCAAAAGAGCGCTGACCATGATGCCTATTATCTCAGGCCTAATGTACTGAACGATGTCAGCTCTGTGAAAACCCAGTCCGCCTGCAATATCGCGTTCGAAACAGGCTATGCAGAAACCCATGTTTTTCGGATTGCCCAAATAAACAAGCAGCGCGGCTATCACTCCGATCAATGAACCGGCAGTTATAATTCCTGCCTTTGATTTGAAAAAATTACCATTCATTAATTACTCCTTTAAGAATTATATTTTTTAAAATTGTGTTTTCGTATATGCAGTATTGAATTTACAACAAAGAGAAAAAAAAGAACCTTACACGAAAGCCACCAATTGAGGATTTGATCTGCCTCAGCCATGGCCCTGTTCGAAAATGAACGCAAGTATTGGGTGTCTATCATTTTTCATACTTAGCAAATTTATTATTTAAAATTTCATAAGTCAAGATTTTTCCTCCTGAAAAAAAATATTATTTGCACTTGACAAAAGATGTTTTCAAATATAGTTTACTTTCAAGTCAAAACTAAACCGCCCAGGTGCCGTAAAAAGCATAGTAATAATCCAAAGTGAACAACTGCAATCGCTAAGTTCTTTGAAAAGATTGTTGGTTGCCGCATTTCATAAGCCATTATGCTGATCGCGGACAAAAAAATTAAAAAACTGGGAGGAATCATGAACAAGTATCTGGTCGCACTAATGATGGTCGTAGTTGTGTCCTGTTTCGTAAGCTGCTCAAAAAACAGTCCTTTCGAACCGGAAAGTTCTGATGATGGTGCTATTTATCAAAGGCCTGATTTTATTGACGAAAGACCTGAGGAGATTAAAGCTGAGTTCACTCTAACTGATTGCGAACCCGTAAAGCTTGATCCCAGCGCTACAAAAGCTAAATATGCCCTAGTTATCGGGATCTCAAACTATTCCGGTACCGCAAACGATCTGAATTACTGTGATGATGATGCGTCCGATTGGGAAGCCTACCTAAAAGGAAAAGGATACACAGTTACAAAACTTGTTGACCTTTCAGCTACAAAAAGCAATATTGAATCCGCAATAAACACTTTAGCTGGCAGATCAATAGCAGGAAGCGAAATATTCTTTGTTTATTCAGGACACGGTTACAAAGGGAACATGATCACTACCGATATGTACTACCTGAGCTATTCATGGCTAAAAACTAAATTTTCTGTTGCAAAAAGCACAAAAATGGGATTCACATTCGACGCTTGCCAGATTGGAGCATTTAAGACTGCAATGTCAGCGGCAGGAAGAATAGTTGATGTGGCTTCTGGCACAAATACATATTCTTATGACGGCGATTCCACGATGAAAAACGGTGTGTTTACATATTACCAAATGGAAGGATGGTCAAAATACAATTATTTTGAAGAAGACAGCAAATACGCCTGTGACAAGATGATCGCTTGGGGAAAAGCTCACGGAGTAAAATGCACACCGTCTTACGCAGACAGCTATACAGGTTCGATGATACCGTAACAAATCAGTTTATACTACAAGTAAAAAGCGGCTTATCTTAGCCGCTTTTTTATTATATATAAATTTATAATCGAATCAACCTGTATGTCGGGATTAGACTTTCCGGAGCATATGACAACTTGGCTTTTCTGAGTCCATCTTTGCCCATATCCTGCTCTCTGTTAAGGAAAGTAAAACGGTCGTTAAGACAAATTGCAGTTTCCAGGTTAATTATCTGACCTGCACCTTTAAGTTCGGGGTCGTATTTTTCAAAATGAATATCTGCGATATCATGCTTTAATTCGCTGTAAAATGCAAAAGCAGCGAGCCTGTGATTCGAAAAAAGCAGGACGCCTTCCAGACCAAGAATGTTATGATTTCTGACAGCCCGTTCAAGTACATTCAGTTCTAATTTTTTCTCTTCATCGCAGATGCCGTTCTGATCCATGCACCATTTTACAGACAGATCGAGGCACATTTCAATATGTTCTTCTTTGAATTGAACCGTTTTATACGGGCTGTAGTTTCGTTTGAACTGAGATATAAGGTTCTTCTTTTTCTGAAGTTTTTTGCCCCCGAGCAAAGCCAGATTCTCAGTTTTATAAAGATAATCGGAATTTCCGTCATCGTAAACAGGCGTGAAATTATGATTAATAGCCGGATTCAGAGCAAGATAACCTTCCGGAACAGATACAAAATTACCCGGAAAATCTTCGTTTCTTATCAAATCTGACAATTCTTTCATTTCTGTAGAAGTAAAAGGATATCCAAGCGGGTAGAGCATGAACTCAGAAGTAAAATTAAAGAAAAGCAGTCTGTCTTTATAGATTCCCCATTTAACATTCAGGAAATGACCCCATGAGAACAGGTTCACGATATTATAGTCACAGGTTTCATACTGAAATCTATTCAGATAATTTTTTATTGTATCAATATCCCTGGCTTCAATATTCTTAAATTTTGAGAGTTCAAGTTTATTTATGTTCAAGTTACATCCTTTTTCTTATAAATGAAGGGCGTATAATCCTGCATAATTTCGAATCCGATCTCTTTATAAAAATTTTCCGCACCCGGAACGGAGATCAATCCTATCCAGCTTATCTTTTTCGCTAAAAGTTCTTTTAACAGCAGCTTGATAATACCGCCTCCTATGCCTTGTTTTCTAAAGTCTTTTAATACGACGACATCCTGAATATAGGCATCGCTGATGCCTTCGCTCAAGACTCTGCCCATTCCTACGATCCGTCCTTCAAATTTAGCTACAGCGAAAAGAAAAGTGCTCTTTATCAGTGACTCAACGAAGAATTCGATCTTATCGTTCTCGTCATTCCACCATCCGCCTTCCACGAAGAGTTCCTTTATCTGCTGCGCGTCGGCTTCTTTTACTATCGAAAATTCAACAACCATACATAATTCCGGTTTTTTGATAATGTAGCAAAAATTCTATTTAAAATCAATGATTTGAATTCTCTTTTTTCATTATTATATTAGAAGTAAATTAAAAGAGAGTTNNCCTGAAAGTGATAAAAAGGAATATCTTTCCGCACTATCAGAATTTCTTAAATATGGAAATGATCTTCTTAAAAAAGGTAAAACAGCACTTGATGTCGTTGAACTTGTTGTGAACAAGTTCGAGGATTGTCCGCTATTCAATGCTGGAAAAGGTGCTGTATTCAACAGCGAAGGCAAAAATGAACTTGATGCGGCGATCATGGACGGCAGGAACAGAGGCTGCGGAGCAGTAACATGCGTAACAAAAATAAAGAATCCTATAAGTCTGGCCAGACTAGTCATGGAGAGCAGCCCGCATATACTTTTATGCGGTAACGGAGCCGAAATATTCGCAAAAGAACAAGGCATGAAGTTCGTCAGAAGTTCATATTTTTTCACACAGAAAAGATATGACCAGTGGCTGAAAATGAAAGCAAAAGGGGAGACAGCTTTAGATCACTCATCAGACCTGACAAATTCAGCAAAGGGCACGGTCGGATGCGTGGCTAAGGATATTTACGCTAATCTCGCATCAGCCACTTCAACCGGCGGAATGACTAACAAGAAATACGGCAGAATAGGCGATACGCCCATAATCGGAGCTGGAACTTTTGCCGATAACGAAACCTGTGCCGTATCATGCACAGGCACGGGCGAAGAATTCATCAGAACGGTCGCCTGCTATGAGATCCATGCGCTGATGAAATATAAGAATTACAGTCTTCACAATGCTGTTGAAGAATTCATTTCAAAAACATTAAAGCCTGATACAGGCGGAATGATTGCCGTTGATAAATTCGGGAATCACGCATACTCATATAATTCAAAAGGAATGTACCGAGGTTCAACCGATTCAGATGGATTTTTTGAAGTGAAGATATGGGAATAATTTTTTATTCGCTTGACAACAGAAAATATTATAATTAGGTTTCTTAGACAAAATAAATCATCGACTGCATTTATACTATTAATACTTTCAATACGATGGGAGCATAAAATGAGGAAAGGATTACTTTACATCTTATTTTCTTTGTGTTTCAGCCAGTTGTTCTGCGCAACGATCAGCTCAAAAGCTGATCTTGATTCAGCACTAGTTGCATACTATCCGTTCACTGGCAGCGCAGACGACGCAAGCGGAAATCTGATAAACGGTACTGTTAATGGAGCTGTTCTTGCAACAGACAGATACAATTCTCAGGATAATGCATATTCTTTTAACGGTTCAAGCTGGATTGATCTTGGAGATAACGAACTGCTTAATCCGCATCTTTCGGATGTTTCTGTTTCGGCATGGATAAAAACTTCCTCTTACACCGGGGCGAGAATTTATTCAAAAGGAACATCGGGAGGAGAGCAGCCCGGTTACGACATCATGATTTATCCCGATTGGACAGGACGAAGCGCTCTCATATATGGTCCGGGGGGAGGCGGTTTTACTGAAAAACAACTCTACACAAACAGCAGAGTAAATGACGGTAAATGGCATCTGATCACAGGTGTGATAACAAGATCAGGAACAATGAAGATTTATGTCGATAAGGTGCTTCAATCAAGTCAAATAAATATTAGTTCAACCGCCGGTAATGACATAGCTGCTGATACATTCAATGCCACTATAGGCGTATCTTACTGCTATGTAGGAACACCTGGATCACTAAATGAATATTTTAACGGCACTATTGATGAAGTTAGAGTTTTCATGCGCTCACTTACTCAGGACGATGTCAATCAGCTTTACGCAAATTATCTGCCGCCTGCAAATCTTACAGGCAGGGCAGAAGAAGGCTGTAATATTCTGTCGTGGGATACAAGCGAATACGCAAATCTACAAAAAATTAAAGTTTACAGGAATAGCGTTTTTTATGACGAAGTTACCGTTGACGGTGCGGAAGACAGCCTTTACACAAACAAAAATGTGGTACCGGGTATAACATACAGCTATTCTATCTCATCTGTTGATATTTATAACAATGAAAGTATTCAGACACCTTCAGTTAACGTAACTGCCATAGATATCACTTTCACAGATATCAATGCTGGCCTGCCGAATGTAGGTGCAGGCACCGTTGCCTGGGGTGATTATGATAATGACGGCGATCTCGAT
>DMTS01000061.1:813-6733 GCA_003477045.1 Candidatus Delongbacteria bacterium | reverse complement strand
GGAAAAAATAAGGTTCAGTATCATGACTTTGAATGGAAATATATTGAAACCGAAAATTTCAGGATATATTTCTACCAGGGAGGCAAGATGCTGGCTGATTTCTGCGCCGTCACGGCTGAAAACTCCCTGACATACCTGAACAGGGATCTCATGTATGTACCCAGATCAAAGATCCATGTGATCGTCTATAATTCGCACAATCATTTTGAGGAAACGAATGTAATGGGAGGAATCCCCGAAGAATCCGTTGGCGGTTTCACCGAGTTTTTTAAAAACCGTGTGGTGGTTCCGTACGACGGGAACTGGGAAGATTTTAGGCATGTGATACATCATGAGCTGACGCATGCTGTTATGAACCAGATGCTGTTCCAGGGAAATTATCAGTCTATAGTGACTGGGATTGGAAAGATGAATCTTCCGCTCTGGTTTATTGAAGGTATCGCCGAATACGAAAGCCGCGGAGGATGGGACAGCGAATCCGACCAGACGGTCAGGGATGCAGTTTACAATAATTACATCGGGAACGTCTATTATCTGAACGGATATATGGCTTACAAAGGCGGGCAGGCCCTTTTTAAATATGTAGCTGACACTTACGGAAGTAAAAAGATCGGAGAAATATTGCGGGGTATAAACATAATAAGGTCAACTGAAGATGCTTTTCTTGACGCTCTGGGAACAAATTTTGAAGATCTGTCGCAGAACTGGGATAAATGGCTTAAAACAAAATACTGGGATACGCTGATCAAAACGGACGAACCCGGTGCGATCGCGACTAAACTGACCGACCATGAAAAATACGGCAACTCGATCAATAATTCAGCGGTTATAAGTCCCGACGGAAAAAAAATCGTATTTTTGAGCAATAAATCCGATTATTTTGATATTTATCTAATGCGATCTTTCGACGGCGAGATAATAAGGAAAATAGTATCGGGGCAATCATCCGGAGATTTTGAGGAATTCCACTGGCTCAGGCCGGGATTTGCTTGGTCCCCCGACAGCAGATATATAGCTTTTTTCTCAAAAAGTTCCGAGCAGGACGCTTTATTCATATATGAAGCAGAGACAGGCAAAAGGATAAAAAGACAGAAATTCGGTCTTGACGGTCTTTACTATCCGGAATGGTCCAAGGACGGAGAGCAGATATGTTTTACCGGAATAAAGGACGGATTTTCCGACATATATTTACATAGCATCGAAAGCGGTGAACTGAAAAAGCTGACAGACGACATTTACTCGGACAACGAGCCTAAATTCTCGCCTGACGGTAAAAAGATAGCATTTTCTTCCGACAGACTTACCGATCTGACAATAAACGAGAAATCCTTAGAAAAGATAATAGACAGAAATCTTAATGTTAAGGATATTTATGTGCTTGACATTGAGAGCGATACTGTTTCAGAAATTACACAGACCGCAGAGTTCAGCGAATACTCGCCTTTCTGGATAGACAATAACAGGATCGGATTTATATCGGATCAAACCGGTATCGGCAACATTTATTATAAAGATCTGCAAGAAGCCAAAATTTCGGGACTTACCAATTTTATGACCGGGTGTTCACAGGCTTCGTACAACGCCAACAAAATAACTTTTACATCTGTCTTCAAAGCCGGTTATGATATATTCATGATAGAGGACACAGAAAAACTGATCCTTGAAAAGAAAGATCCCTTAAATGTGCGGTGGTACGAAGAAACTGATTTTTCTAAAGCAGCAACCGAAAAAGATTCCACATTCGATTATACGAAAACCGATCTGAAAAAATTCAGGTTTTCAAAGAACATGTTAGACAGAACTGCAAAGGAAGTGCTGACAGATGAACAAAAAAAAGCTCTTAGAACGCCCAAACCGTACGAATTGAAATTCACTCCTGATATTATTACCGTTAACGCAGGCTATGCGACGGGATATGGAGTCATGGGATCGGCATACCTTCAGTTCTCAGACTATCTTTCCAACCACAGTTTTGTTGTGATGAGCGATCTTAACCAGGATATTGTGAATTCAAATGCCGCATTGTATTACTATTATCTGAAGAACAGAATGAACTTCGGTATCGGCATAAGCCATGATGTGGTTTATTACTATATCTGGGATGATTATGAGGACGACATTGATTTTGCCTACAGGGACAGACTGATCGGATTCTATCTGATGTCCCAGTACCCTTTCAGCAGGTATTCAAGAATAGATTCATACTTAAGTGTCAAAAGCATAGTAAACGAGATCTGGAAAAATGCGGATGAGTCCTATGTACACGACAATACGAATACTTTGTTCAGTATCAACGCAGGTTTCAGCTACGATAATGTGATCTGGGGATATTACGGACCTGAGAACGGAACAAGAGCCAGACTCGAAGCTCTGCACGCTTCAGAGACTAATGATATTACTGCGGATAAAAGCGGCACAATAGAATTTACGACCTTCGGTCTTGATTACAGGAAATATATCAGATTAAGCGGAGAATACCATTTTGCCTTAAGGCTTTCAGGCGCAATAAGCGAAGGCAATACTCCCCAGCAGTTCTATCTCGGAGGATTATCAAACTGGTTCAACTACAAATACAACGGTGATTACGAATTCAATTCGATTATAGACAAGTATTATTCGTCAAGCGAATATCCGATGAGAGGCTACCGGTTATTTGAAAGATCAGGCAACAGGTATGCGCTTGTAAATGCGGAATTCAGATATCCGTTCGTAAAATATCTCGTGCTCGGATTTCCATTCCCCATGGTTCTGGGTAATATCAGCGGAGTAGTTTTTTCTGACTTCGGAAGCGCCTGGACGGATGATGATTTTAGAGGTACGGTCAGGGACAGCAGCGGTAATATAAAACTGAATGATCTGCTTTTTTCATCGGGACTGGGATCAAGGATGAACGCGGGTTATTTTATCCTTAGGTACGATGTTTCATGGGCATGGGATTTTAATTCCTCCGCTTCAAAACCATGGCATATGTTCAGTCTTGGGGCTAATTTCTAAATATAACGGAGAAACAAAATGATACACATTGCACCTTCGCTTCTTTCGGCTGATTTTTTAAAGCTCGGTGATGAAATTAAAAGCGTAAAAGAATCAGGGGCGGACTGGCTTCATCTGGATATTATGGACGGTCATTTCGTTCCGAACATCACTTACGGTCCTTTTATTGCGGAATTCTGCAGGAAGGCTTCCGATTTGACAATTGATGTTCATCTTATGATAGAAAATCCCGAAAAATATATTGAAGATTTTGCCAAAGCCGGAGCACATATGATCTCAATTCATGTCGAGACCTGCCCGCATCTGCATAGGCAGCTTCAGTTCATCCGTTCGTTCGGTGTGAAATCCGCAGTTGCTATAAACCCGGCCACTGAGATCGATTTTCTCGATTATGTGATCGATGATCTCGACATGGTGCTTTTCATGTCCGTCAATCCCGGATTTTCAGGTCAGAAATTTATTCCTTCGATACTTAAGAAAATCGATCTTTTTAATAAAAAATATGGTTCAGGTCTCAAAAAAGATTTTATCATCCAGGTTGACGGAGGCGTCAATGATCAGACCTGTAAACTTCTTACAGATAGAGGTGTGAACTGTCTAGTTTCGGGCAATTATTTCTTTAAACATCCGGACAGGGCAAAAGCCGTGAAGATACTTAGGGGGCAAATATAAAAGGCATGATGAATCCTCTGTCGGACTTAATAGAGACCGAATTCCTTCCGTTCGTTAAAACGCCACTCAGATATTCCGGCGCGGAAAAAAACACTATCGTAAAAGACCATACAGGCAAGACGAGCATCGTGCTTATATATCCTGATAAATATGAAATCGGAATGTCATATAAAGGATTTCACATTCTTTATCATATACTTAATAAGCGGGATGATATCGTCTGCGAGAGAGCCTTTATTCCGGAAAAAGATGCCTGCGACCTTCTCAGGCAGAAGAAAATTCCATTATTCAGCCTTGAAACGCGTACTCCGCTGTCTGACTTCGATTTCGTAGGCCTGACTCTCCCCTACGAACTTTGTTTCACGAATATACTAGAAATTCTTGAATTAAGCGGTATTCCGGTCTGGTCAAAGGACAGAAAGGGAAATAAGCCGCTGATCCTCGGCGGAGGGATAAATGCCATCAATCCGGAACCCGTAGCGGACTTTTTCGACATGTTCCTGATCGGAGACGGCGAAGAAAAGCTTCTTGATCTGATAGATAATTATAAAGCGAACAGCCAGAAGGCAAAAACGAGGAAAGCACTATTAAAGAAAATGGCTGAAATGGAAAGCGTTTATGTTCCTTCGCTTTTAAACGAAAAAACTCACATTGTAAAAGCTGTCGCTGAGCTTAAGCCAGAAAATTACACTGACAGCCCGATCGTTCCTATCATGGAAATAACACAGGATAGAATGTCTGTCGAGATCATGAGGGGGTGCAACCGCGGATGCAGGTTCTGTCAGGCCGGATTTTATTACAGACCGCTCAGAGAAAGATCTATAAAAGATCTTGTAAAGCAGTCATCAAAGATGATCACCGGTTCAGGCTGGCGTGAGATATCGCTTCTTTCTCTTTCGACTTCAGATTACACGAATATAGAACCTCTGCTTGAAAACTTATATGAAAGCTGCTCGAAAAAAGGTGTTAAACTTTCATTTCCATCAATGCGGGCTGAATCGTTCACCCAGGAAATAGCTGTAATGGCTTCACTGGGAAGAAAGACCACCTTCACTTTCGCGCCTGAAGCAGGTTCTGAAAGAATGAGGATGATCATCAACAAACCGATCGATATCTCCTCGATAATCGAAGTGATGTCGATAATTTTAAAACTCGGCTGGAAGAACATAAAACTTTATTATATGATAGGCCTGCCTTTCGAAACGAACGAGGATATCATCGAAATGGCAGAGATGATCAACGACATAGGCAGATACAGCAACAGCTACGGAAGGATACGGATCAATGTCTCCATATCACCTTTTAATCCGAAACCGCACACACCTTTCCAGTGGGCTGAACAGATATCATTAAGCCTGTTCAAGGAAAGGATAGGCATTCTCCTGTCAAGGCTTAGGAACCCGAATATACACATGTCATGGCGAGATCCTGAAGTATCTATACTGGAGGCTATTTTTTCAAGAGGCGACAGAGATCTTTCAAAGGTCATTTATTCCGCTTATAAACAGGGAGCGTTATTTGACGCATGGAACGAAACTTTTAACTTTGAACTCTGGATGAAAGTGTTCAAAGAAGAAGGAATTGATACAACAAAATATCTCTCTGAAAAGAGTATTGAAGAAGCTCTTCCGTGGGATTTTATCGATATAGGCGTAAAGAAAGAATTTCTCATCTCTGAATGGAAGAAGGCGCGGAATGAATCTCTGACCCCGTACTGCTTAAAAACATGCTCAAAATGCGGAATTGAGAGAAAATTTAAATGTAAAGAATTACTGGCCGAAAAAGTCAAACCTTCCGGAATGAAGCAGATAATGGAAAAACATTCCGAACCTGAGGTTCACAACGCCTCTCCGACGCCGAGAGCCGATGTGCGTTACAGAGTGAAATTTAAAAGGCTTACTTCATCACGCTTCATATCTCAGAGAAATCTGAGCGCTTATATAGAAAGAGAACTTTTCATTCACGATATCCCGATAGCATACTCAAGAGGGTATCATCCGCTGCCGATAATCAGCTTCAGTCACCCGCTTTCATTCGGGTTCACTTCAGACTGCGAGTTCGCGGATATGGGTTTTAAAGATGATTATTCAGGCAGCATTGAACAAGATATGAGAAAAATATTCAGCAATGTGATGGAGTTCGTTTCGGTAAAGAAACTGACCGGGAAATTCACTCCGCTAATGAATTTCATCGACTATAATGAATATCTTGTTGTTATACCCGATGATGCTGCTGAATATTTTACCGAGATGAT
>DMTS01000061.1:0-719 GCA_003477045.1 Candidatus Delongbacteria bacterium | reverse complement strand
ATCGACCCGTACGGTAACTAGGAGGTAAAAATGTTTAAATGGATATTCAGGATCATAATAGGACTTATACTTTTCGTTCTTCTCGCACTTTTTGCATTGAAAATTTATCTTGAGAATTATTTCGACAAGAATATTATTGTCAGAGAGGTCGAGAAAAATACTAATGCAAGGTTTGAGCTTGAAGATATAAGTATCGGACTTTTCGCTTTTAAACCGTATCTTGAGCTTAATAAAGTGAAGCTCGGTCAGCGGGATAAATACGCGGACGATAAAGTTCATATTGACGAAAGACCGAAAATGGAGAATGAGATCGTTTCGATTGAGAACATCGAACTTAAGGCCAACCTCTTCCCTCTTCTGCATAAAAAATTCGAGCTTGATAAATTCATCATTTCTGAACCAAAAATGAAGCTGAGCATCGGTAAAAAAGGCGATAATAATCTTTCTCCGCTGTTGAAAAGCACGAAAGACCAGGATTATTCTTCTCAGGATGATGAAATTGAAGCAGAAGCTGCTGAAGATTCAGCTGAAGAGACTGCGGCAGCCGAAACAAATTCAGACGAGCCTGCAAAGGAATTCAACGCGAAGGATGTTCCTATAGCTGCCGAATTGAATCAGATAGGGATCGAGAAAGGGGAAATTGATATTTTTTTCAAAACGACGGAACAGCGGTTCCTTATATCTGATCTTTATGTCGTGATCAGCCAGATTGATTTTGA
>DMTS01000177.1 GCA_003477045.1 Candidatus Delongbacteria bacterium | reverse complement strand
AAGTGAATATTCAGCATAGCTTTTGAAACCGAGCAGATTTGCTTTTTCTTTTCTTAATTTAAGAATTTTAACAAGAAACGGTCTGTTATCCAGCTCTCCCTCTGTCCCTCTTCTAAAATAAGCTCTCCAAAGCTGCTCTTTAAGCTTATCGTTCTCAGAGTATTTCATGAAAGGCAGATATGAAGGCATGTCAAGATTGAACACCCATATATCTTTACCTTTTTTATCAAGCTTCAGAGTTTTAGCCTTTTCCTTTGCTCCTGCTACCACATCTTCCGGTAGTCCCTTGATGTCTTTTTTATCTTTTATTACGAGATTGAAAGCTGACTTAGTTACATTGTCCGAATACTTGAGAGAAAGCTGAGTGAGTTCGAGATTTATCTTTTTTAATTTTTCCTTATCCTTGTTGTTGAGGTCAGCACCTGACAGAATAAATCCTTTCAACACATTTTCTAAATGTCTTTTTCTTTCCCCTTTTAGTTTTTTCGCATCATCGGTTTTGCTGTAATCCTTGTACATTTTGTAATTTTCCGGATCCATCGACATTTCGTTGCTGAACTGAGTAAGCAGCTGCATGGATTTCTGATATTCAGAATTCACTTTGTCTGATGCCATAAGATTGTACAGCTGACCCATGGGCATAACCACCTGGCTGATATCCTCGGATATCGCCATGGAAGGGATCATCGTATTCTCAAATGTCCTTTTAGCCTTTATCGCGATCAGTTTTTTTGTTCTCGCTTTTGCTTCTTTGATAATCTCTTCCGTGGCCGGAACGAAATGCTTTGCTTCGATCTTGTCATACTGCGCAAAATATTCTTTGCTGAGCAGCGGATTCTTCATTTTGATTCCCCTATATTAATTTTCTTACTGATACATCCCAAGAACAGAATAAAATATAAGAAATTAATTTGTTTTAACAATAGGAAAAACGATATTAATTTTCTTGCAATTTTCAACAGCTTTCATTATATTCGCAGTTCCTTAGAAGTAAGGATTATTATATATAATAATGCGTGAGACTTATGTTTGACGAACTGAGCGGGAAGCTCGAGTCCATATTCAAGACCCTGAAGGGTCAGCACAGGATATCTGAAGAGAATATCAAGGCTGCTCTGCGCGAAGTCCGCGTAGCGCTGCTTGAAGCTGATGTGAACTATAATGTCGTCAAAGATTTTATAAATAAGGTCAGGGACAGAGCTCTGGGCGAAAAAGTTTATGAGAAGATCACTCCCGGTCAGCAGATCATAAAATACATCCATGAAGAGCTTGTAAAAGTTCTCGGCGGTGATACCTGCGAAGTTGAATTCGCCAAATCCGGACCCACTGTGATCATGATGTGCGGGCTTCAGGGTTCCGGTAAAACTACGCACACTGCAAAACTCGCAAGCTATTTCAGAAAAAAGAATAAAAAACATCCTCTTATGGTCGCTGCGGATATATACAGACCGGCAGCTATTGATCAACTTATTACACTCGTAAGACAGCTTAGTATCCCGGTGTATTCTGAAGACAGTAACAATGTGCCTGATATATGTAAACACGCTCTCGAGTTCGCAAAAGAGAACAAACACGACCTTGTCATACTTGATACAGCCGGAAGGCTTCATATAGACGAAGAGATGATGAAAGAGCTTATTCTTGTGAAAGAAGCTGTTTCACCTCATGAAATACTTTTCGTTGCCGACAGCATGATCGGACAGGATGCCGTAACTACCGCCGCCGAATTCAACCAGAAGTTAAATTTCAGCGGTGTTATCCTGACTAAGATGGACGGCGATTCACGAGGCGGAGCCGCACTTTCTATCCGTGAAGTGACCGGCAAGCCGATAAAGTTCGTCGGAACGGGCGAGAAGCTTGATGAAATAGAAATGTTCCATCCCGACAGGCTTGCTCAGAGAATTCTTGGTATGGGTGATATCTTGTCCCTTGTTGAGAAAGCCCAGGACAATATTGATCAGGTTGAAGCTGAAAGGCTTGCAAATAAACTTCAGAAGGAAGATTTTACTTACGAAGACTTCCTTTCGCAGATCAAGCAGATCAAGAAAATGGGGTCGATAAAATCTATGCTTAAGATGATGCCCGGTTTAGGTACAAAACTTGACGCTATGGATATAGATGAAAAAGCATTCGTCAAGATCGAAGCGATAATTCATTCGATGACGAAAAAGGAAAGGAACAAACCTTCCCTGCTGAACGGCTCGAGAAAGCTCAGAATCGCAAAGGGATCAGGCAGAAGCGTCCAGGAGATAAATCAGCTCATAAAGCAGTTCGAGCAGATGAATATGATGATGAGACAGATTAGAAAAATAGGTTTCGATAAATTAGCAAAGGGCATGTTCGGGGGACAGAATCCCAAACGGCCGTATTAATTGTGTAATGAGCGCTTCGGACTGGTTCCCGATCGTTCATTAAATTACATAAAACAAATAACCGGAGGAAAAATGGTTAAACTGAGAATGACTAGGCTGGGAAAGAAAAAAAGACCTTTCTACAGGATCATCGCAATTGACTCCAGAAAAAGAAGGGACGGAGATTTCATCGAAAGATTGGGATTCTTTGATCCTTTGGCATCTGGAAAAGCAGTAAGGCTCGAAATCGACGCTGCGAAAGCTATAAAATGGCTTCTCGACGGCGCACAGGTATCACCGACAGTAAAAAACATTTTCAGCGACGAAGGAATCATGCTCAGATATGACATGATGAGAAGACTGAAAAAAGAGAAAGTTGAATCCGCAGGCAAAGACGGCAAAAAAGCAATAAAATACATAGCCGTTCTTGATGCTGAAGGAAATCCAATCAGAAAATACACAGACGAACAGGTTGAAGAAGCATACAAAAATTTTCTTTCTCTGAGAGAGAAAAAGAAAAACAAAAAACCTGTTGAAAAGAAGATACTTTCTAAAAAAGCTAAAGCTAAAATAGAAGCTGAAAAGAAAGCTGCAGCCGACGCTGCTGAAGCTGCAAAAAAAGCCGCTGAAGCACCGAAAGCAGAAGAAGCTCCTAAAGCTGATACACCGGCTTAAGGCGATAAATGATCAACCCTGATGACTATATATTTGTCGGAAAGATCGGCAAATCGATAGGAAGAGACGGCTCATTGACAATAGTACCATTAACTTCATTTCCCGAAAGATTCGCGTATATGAAAAGCTTTTTTCTGACGAAAGAAAAAAAAACACCCTTTGAGCTTTCCGTTGAAAAGATCGATATCAATGACAGCAGGATAACGGTAAAATTCAAAGATATTTCGACTGAGGAAAAAGCGAAGGAACTTACGGGATATAGAGTTACCGTTCACAAGAAAGAGCGTTTCAAACTGCCGGAAGATAATTATTACATTGAGGATCTTCTGCAGTGCGAGGTGTTCGATCAGAACGATGTTCTTGTAGGGAAGATGAAAGATATTATTGAACAGTCTTCAAACGACATTTATGTGGTTGATTATAAAGGAAATGATGTCCTTATACCTGCAATATCGCAGTTCATTAAGGAAATTGACATAGAAAACAAACGGATAAAGGCGTCATTAATTGACGGAATGCTGCCTGATGAAGATTGATATAATTACCTGTCTGCCTGAACTTCTGACGAGCTATATTGACGGCTCGATGCTGAAGATAGGCCGTGAAAAGGGTCTTGTAGATATCAGAGTCCATTACTTAAGAGACTGGACCACTGATAAACACAGGTCGACAGACGATTCACCTTACGGAGGTGGACCGGGAATGATTATGAAGATCGAACCTCTGGTTAAAGCGATAAGGGATCTTAAGACCGAAGATTCGGTCGTGATCTACCCCGCTCCTTCAGGAGTGGTTTATGATCAGAAGACAGCCAGAGAATTATCGGAACTTAAACATCTGATAATAATCTGCGGGCATTATAAGGGCATTGACGGAAGAATTGAAAATTTCGTTGACAGGATGATCTCCGTCGGCGACTACATTCTGACCGGCGGCGAACTTGCGGCGATGATTCTAGCCGATTCCGTTTGCAGACTGATACCGGGTGTTATTTCCGACATCGGGTCGGCTGATACGGATTCTTTTGAGAACGGCTTGCTCGATTGTGATTATTTCACAAAACCGCCTGTGTTTGAAGGACTTGCCGTACCGGAAGTTCTGATCAACGGGAATCATAAAGCGATCAACGAATGGCGTAAAAATGATTCTCTGGAAAAAACAAAGACGAGTAGACCGGATTTGTACGAAAAATATAAAAAGATAAAATAACCGAGGTAAAAAATGGATGTAAATACTCTCAACCGTGAGCAGATCGTAGCCGATAGGCCTGACTTTCATGCCGGCGACAGTTTGGATGTATATCTAAAGATCGTCGAGGGAAACAAAGAAAGGATACAGGTTTTTTCGGGCGTTGTGATCCAGGTTAAAGGAACGGGCGTGGGCAAAACCTTTACCGTAAGAAAGATCTCAAACGGCATTGGCGTTGAAAAGATTTTCCCGATCAACTCCCCATTCATCGACAAGATCGTCAGAGTTAAAGAAGGTAAAGTCAGACAGGCAAGAATTTACTACTTCAGAGAAAGGAGAGGTAAATCTGCAAGGATCCAGGAAGCCAAAAAAGGCAAAGCATAGACTTCAAATTGAAAGGCTGCATCATGCAGCCTTTTTTATTATACGGCAATTCTGAATTCAGATACAAGCGAGCCCGTTACGATCACTACCCGCCGGTACGAGGATATCACNNAGCGATCCAATTAATGGAGAGGGTGAGCTTTTAGATGAATTCAGGAGCGCTGAATCTATAAATACTATTCTTAATCACTTATTGAATGACTTTACGGCTCTGTCCATTTCGCGTTTTACTTCACGCTCCTTTATGACATCGCGTTTTTCAAATTCCCTTCTGCCCTTACATAGGCCTATCTCAACTTTGATCAGATGCATCTTTCTGTAAACCCTTAAAGGAATGATAGTCAGACCTGTATTCTGAAGTTTTACTGCGAGCCTTTTAAGTTCTTTCTTATGTAAAAGGAGTTTTCTCTTTCTTGTTGTTTCATGATTGAAAATGTTTGCTTCTATGAACTCCGCAATATGCATTCCGACCACCCATAGCTCATCATCGTAAAATCTTGCATAACTCTCTTTAAGAGAAACCTTACCTGCTTTAACGGATTTAACTTCGCTCCCGACAAGAACTATGCCGCATTCAAACTTTTCCAGAATATCGTAATCATGGAAAGCTTTTTTGTTCTGAGCCAGATTAGTGTTTGTATTTTTTTTCTCTTCAGCCATATTCCTTCTAACAAAAAGACGCGATTACGCGTCTTTTTATAATATTATGTAAGACTTATTTACTCTATTCCCGTAAATTCCCCGATCGTTATCTCGATCACAGGGTTGTTCTTGCTGTTGTCAAATTTGATGCTCATCGGATATTCGGTCTTTTCAAAGACGCCGGACTTTTTCACAATATATTTGTTAATATTTTCGACATCCTCAATGCTGTAGAAGATCTCTCCGATGAATTCAAACATAAAGACATTGGCATCCTCTTTTGAAAAACCTTCGCCGTTATGGATCGCGTGAATACCTATAACCTGAAGATCCCTCATTGAGAAATACAAAGATACATCCGTATTGGCGAATTTAAGAGTCTTCGTAGCATTCTGGGTATAAACATCGTCTTCTTTATATTTACCTTTAAGATAATCCGACAACTGCTGATAGGTCATCTTCATAACAGATTTGCTGTCATCCCTTGCGGAAGCGATAGCAAGGTTATACTCTTTTTCTTTCTGCATCTCAAGGTTTTTTCTCTGCCTCTCTTCTTCTCTTCTTAGCTGCTTTTCAGCTTCTTCTTTCCTTCTTAATATCTCCATTTCGGTAAGCTCGTAAGGCTCGGAATAATAGTCGGTATCGTATAGAAATTTATTCTTCGTATAGCCTTCGATGTAGCCTCTTTCTTTATTAAATACCCTTACTTTTGTAAGCTCAAGGCCCATCTTTCCGTCAACTATCTCTACAAATTCTTTTGTGTATAAAAAGGTTACAGGGTCTGCGAATTTCGATTCATCGGCATATACGGGCACTTTTCGATTTTTTATCCACCTGAATTTTGAATAATGAGCCTCAACTTTCTCCTTAAAGAACTCTTTGCCGTTCTCATCGGTTATTATATCGCCGGCAACCTGAGCCGTTTCGGGATGATTCTCAGGCCTTATATCTTCCATTTTAAACTTGGGCTTTGTTGCACAACCGAATATCAATACAGATAATAATGCAGCTAAAGTTAAATACGTTTTCATGCCGCACCCCCTTTAATAATCTTTATACAAAGTTATTTTTTTAGCCTGTCGATCTCACCAAGATAGAATTCTACTGATGATTTAGTCAGAAAATCTTCCTGAGCTATGAGTAGCGAATTTTTGGCTTCGTCGTATCTTTTCATTTTAATAAGGGCTATTCCTCTTTCCAAATGCCCGAGGCTGTACTTTCTGTCCTTACTGTATTCGATAGCTTTATCTGCGTAATCAAGCGCGCTGACAGCTTTACCCTGAAGATTATAAAGCTGTGACAGTCTTATGCAAAGTTCATAATATTTCTTATAACCTTTCGGTCCCAACTGAACCCCTTTCAGCATCACTGAAACAGCTTCTGCAATAAGTTTGTCTTTTTCTTCTTTGTTCTTACTCATATTAGAGAGCTCGACAAGGCACCCACCGAGTGCATTGTATGTCTTGTGGTCCTGAGGATCTATCTGAAGCGCTTTTTTATAAAACACTATTGCGTTTGCGGGATCATTTTTTTTGCTGATGTATGCACCGCCTATGAGATAATATGCGTTATCCGGTTTATAATACTTTGCCATCTTTGTATAATATTCGATCGCTTTATCCGGGTTTGTATGAAGCAGGTCGTTACCCACTTTATAGTATGTTTTACCCCTTTCTTCGCCGTCCTTGACTTTTTCTAGGTATTTTTCCATCTCCGTGTAATTCGCAAGCTCCGCACTCACATCAGCGGCCTGTTCATAAGCTTCGTCAAAATCAGATTTCATCTTTATGGCTTCAACAAATTTAGCCAGCGCTTCTTTGTATTTCTTATCTTTTTTCAGCGATATACCGTCGTTATAAAAAGCTTTATGTTTATTCTCCGATTCGTCCTGGCATTTAAGATAATCTGCTTTAAGCTTTTCCGCTTCTGCCCATAAAGAGTTATACTGGGGGAGCAGCTCGTCGTACTTAGCTTTAGTTATCTCGTCGCTTTTCATTTTAGTTTCTATCTCTTTCCAGGCTTCGAGCTTATTCTCATAAAGTTTCTTCTTTTCGTCACAACTGTCTGCGAAAGCCAGACTGAAAGCTAATAATATGACTAAGTTTATAAGAATTGAACGCATTTTTTTCTCCGTTACTTTAACATTCCTTTTAAAATGAGATTGTAAAAAACCTAAATTTTATTATTTTTGCAAGTAAAAATTATACTTTTTTTAANNACAACTTCTTTGGGAATTTCTTCAAGATCTTTCATGTTATCTTTTGGGATAAGGACCGTTTTGATCCCTGCTTTATAGGCTGCGATCACCTTTTCTCTCAGTCCGCCGATCTCCATAGCCTTACCGTGAAGAGATATCTCTCCCGTCATCGCTATATCCCTTCTTACAGGAATTCCCGTGAAAAGTGAAATAATGGCTGTTGTCATAGCAAGTCCGGCCGAAGGCCCGTCTTTCGGCGTTGCGCCGTCCGGAACATGAATATGAAGATCCGACTTCTCGAATTTTTTCAGATCAATTCCAAGCGCTTTTGAGTTAGATTTCATATAACTTATTGCTATCTCTGCTGACTCTCGCATGACCTCACCAAGCTGACCCGTAATTTTTACTCTGTCTGAACCTTTCATCAGAGTCGCTTCTATAAAAAGTATTGAACCTCCAGCCGGCGACCAGGCTAATCCGGTGCATATCCCGATTTCGTCCTTTCTGTTAGCCATCTCGGGCGTAATGAATTTATTCCCCAAATATTCCTTTGTTTTACTTACATCAATTACTACACCTGTTTTCCCTCCCTTAGCTTTTATTACGGCTACTTTTCTGCATATCTTTTCTATTCTCTGTTCCAGACGTCTGACCCCTGCTTCCCTTGTATAATTTTCGACTATGAATTCTAGGGCTTTATCTGTAAAAGTAATATCTTTCGGCTCAAGACCATTCTGTTTTATCTGTCTTTTTGTAATATAATTTTTAGCTATAGCGATCTTTTCCTGAATAATATAGCTCGGAAACTCGATAACTTCCATTCTGTCGAGGAGCGGTTCGGGAATATATTCAGGATAATTGGCTGTCATTATAAACATGATCTTCGACAGGTCGAACGGAACATCAAGATAATGATCCACAAAATTTGCATTTTGTTCCGGATCCAGAGCTTCTAGAAGAGCGGCTGAAGGATCCCCCTGATTGCTGCTTGATAATTTATCTATTTCATCAAGCATCATAACCGGATTTCTGACACCTGCCTGCCTGATCTGTTTTATAATTATTCCCGGCATTGAACCTATATATGTCCTCCTGTGCCCTCTTATCTCGGCTTCGTCCCTGACCCCGCCTAAAGAAGCTCTTACGAACTTTCTTCCCATTGACCGGGCTATAGATTTTCCTATCGATGTTTTTCCTGTTCCCGGGGGGCCCACAAGGCACAAAATACTACCTTTTGAATCAACGGTGAGCTTTTTCACAGCCATATATTCGAGTATTCTTTCCTTTATTTCTTTAAGCCCGTAATGATCCTCATCCAGTATTTTCCTTGCTTTCTCTATATCTATTTCGTCCATTATCTCTTCATGCCAGGGTAGGTCAAGAAGCCAGTCGAGATATGTTCTCGCAACAGTATATTCGCTTGATGCCGACGACATGCGGTTCAGCCTCTTGAGCTCTCTTTTCGCAGCTGTTTGAGCTATCTCAGGAAGTTTTTTCTTTGACAGTTTTTTCTGAAGCTCTTCAAGCTCCTGAGATTCGTCCTCCGTTTCTCCGAGCTCTTTTTTAATTGCGCGCAGCTGCTCTCTAAGATAATAATCCTTCTGGTCTTTTTCCAGTTCCTCATCCACATCTTCCTGAATTTTGGAAGTGAGCTTAAGCAGTTTAAGCTCTTTGTTCAAATAGGATGAAAGAAGTATCAGGCGTTCCTCTATATCAGTTTCTTCAAGAATCTTTTGCCTTTTATCAATTGCCAGGTTAAGATTTGAAGCTATGAAATCAGCCACTTTTGAAGGGGTCTTGATAGTGTTCAGCGCGATCCGGAGTTCATCAGGAATATTGTGCGACAAATTAATGATCTCTGTAAATGTTTCGGTGACCGATCTTAAAAGAGCTGTCAGTTTGAGGCTTTGGGTTTTCTTTTCTCTCAACTGTTCAACTCTTCCGACAAGGTAAGGATCTTCTTTTTCGATCTTTTTAAGCTCGATCCTTCCCAGTCCCTGAACAAGAAGTCTTGCAGTATTATCCCTGTCACCCCTGAACATCCTCAGTATCATCACGGCTGTTCCTATGCTGTATATTTCGTTATTCTTATATCCACCTTCCTCATCCGGTTTATTAGCGAAAATACCTACTATCTTAGTAGAGCTGATGCTGTCGTTTATGAGTCTTAATAATACCTCATCATTTACTACCAGAGGCATTATGACATTCGGAAAAACGACCATGTTCATTAAAGGAACGATCGGAAGTCTGTCCGGTATATTAAAAGCTTTTTTACTTTGCAGATTGTTTATCTTAGGCATAACTCCTCCGTTTAACTGACAGAAATCTTTGCGGTGATTATCAGAAAGCCTTTTTTATAGCTTTGTTTTATCGAAGACACATTTATTTTTTCGGGAAGATTAATTACCCTTTCGAACGGTCCGAAATCGATCTCCATTTTGTAATAATGCCTTTTTTTATCCGTTCCTATCTGATCCCTGATCCCTTTCAAAACTATATAATCCTCATTTATCACGACTTCAAGGTTTTCAGGGTCAACATAAGGCATGTCAACCACTATGAAAAGCTCATCTTTTATTTCATAAACATCCACCCTCGGACGCCACCCCAGTGATTCGTCACAAATGAATGTTTTATGATTATTAAAATAATGATACTGCTCCGATTCGTATATTATACTGTCGAGATTATACTTGATCAGCTTTTTCCTCAATTTATCCATACTGATACCTCCGCCCCTTAAATTACCCAGTATTTATCCTGAAAACTCTCCCGTTTTTCAATAGGCATGTCCGCTGCCAGTTTAGAGGATAGCGTGTTCAGCTTTTCTTCGAAAAACTCAGAATTTCTGTAGAGCGATCTGTTCTTAAAGTAGAAAAATGATGTAAGGATCGCGAAATAACTGTCAAAGACATAACCCTTCTGATAATTTTCTTTTCCGAGTTCAACCGTAGCTCTCATTGAACTTACATAATCCTCATTGATCAGACATTCAATTATAAAGAAGTATTCTGACAGATAGGGCATGTCGATAAGCAAGTTTTTCATATCGGTCACATAGCCCGCTGCCTTTTTCAGACCTTCATTATCCGAATTATTCATTGAGTTATTGAGATACTTTATCATCAAAAGCGCTCTTATAACCCTTGAAGAGACATTCTGCACCTGGTCAAGGATCATTTCAGAATTTTCTCTCGAGTACATGGAAAACAGAAGCTCGTTGTGTCCCAAAACCGATTTGAATGAAGCGGAGTTTTCCAGTTCGGGAACAGCTCTTAATATGTTCTTGGCGAACGAGAAATACCCCTCAGGATCCTTTATGATATAATGATAATAAGCGAGAGATACCAAAAACCTTTTAATTTCATCTTTATTTGACACTTTTCCTATAAGGTTCATGGCAAACCTGATGTTTATTTCAACATCACGCCACCGCCCGGTTCCTATCAGGAATGAAATGTATTTTGTGTAAATTCTGAACAGCCCGAGATAATCTTTAAACCTTTTTCCCAAAGTTATAGCTTTTTCAAACTCGATATCCACTTTATTGGCTGTTTTCCTCATGTTCGTCATGGTCTCAACCTTGTCTGATATGACGGTTATTAGGTTATTCCCGACTGTTTTTTTAATAGACATCTGCTCTATCTTTGAGAATAGTTCATACGCTTTCTTCAGCTTCCCGCTCCTCAGCATTAAATTCGCATAAACATAGTTCAGAGTAAGTTCTTCCACCTTATTCATCGAATGAATAGGCGTTAGAATATAGGTTTCACACAGCCTGAGAGAAGACTCAAATCTTCTCGTTACCAGCTGATCGAATATCAAAATAAGGGAAATATCAAGTGTTTCGTTGGGATATACGAAATCCGCTTCGAGATATTTATAAATATGGATCAGCTTCAGGTATATCTCCGATTTCTGGATCATCGCTGAATTCGCAAAATAGGTTCTGACATTTTCAATTGTTTTTCTTGTATCTTCGTCAAATACATCTTTGTATTTCGACATTTCATTTTCAAGCACTTCGTCACATACTTTTATTCTTCCGGTCCTTGTCAGGAATGTCAGCCTCTTGAATAGTATTTTTAAATATCCGTCAAAATCCCCGAGTTCTGCAAAAACTGACGATGCCGCCTTCAGGTATTCCGATTTTTTATGGAGCGAGATCTGGGTTCTGCTGAAACACACACTGTCTGAAATAATGTTGGCATATTCGGCCGAATTTTCAGGCAGCTTGATCTTTTTCAAAAGTTCGTCATAATAAATGAACGCCTCGTCGAAACTGCCCATGGATATCAAAAGGAGGTAAAGGTCCTGAAGTATGGCTGCCCTTGTCTTTGAGGTCAGGTTAAAGCTTTTGTAATAGAAAATCAGAAAATTTTTCCTGTCAACATTCAGGTTATGCTCTTTGCAGTAATCGATCGTCTCTTTGAGCTGTTTTTTCTTGGTCTTTCCGTCTGCAGAAGACTTGATCAGGCAGTAAGTATATGTGATGAGGCTTCTTCTTTTTTTGTTTCCGTAGTATTCGGTCAATCGGTCATAGAATTTCTGGCGGTCGTCTTTAGAAACGCTTTTTATTACTTTGGTAAAATTTTCATTTTTTATGAAAAAATACTTATCTCCTCTTTTGATCTTGAAATCTATCAGGCTCATCCTCTGAAGTTTCGTCATGATGTTCTTCAGATCATCTATATTGAATATCTGCCTTATCTTATCGTAATTTGCTCCTTCGTCAAATTTTCCCGCAATGAACAGAAAAATGAATTTTTCGTTGAGGGTCAGATTTGCGAACCTCGCCTGATAGATGTCAACGATCTTGGAATGATAGCTGATATTTTCCGGGAACTCAAACTCGTACTTTCCTTCCTTTAAATTAAAATATTTATGGCTGAGCAGAAATTCAAGATAGCTTTTTATCAGGAACATATTCCCGTTACTTTCCTTCATCACATAAGGAAGAATTTTTTCATCTATATTCTCCGATTGTGCCCTTAGCAGGTAGGCAATATATTTTTTAACCTCTCCCGCCTTCAGATTCTCCACATAATATCTTTTGGGAGGAATGATGTAATAAATATCCTCGTATTCTTTCAGATTGCATTCTTTGGATTCTACAATATCAAGATCGATCGAAAGCAGCAGGAATATCGGGGATGTAACGGCAAGATTTAAAATAAAAGACATCAGCTCCTTACCGGTATCGTTCAGATTTGTTATGTCGTCAATGAGCAGAAGCAGAGATTGTTTTGTCGAGAGGTTGTCGAATATCTCCTTTAGAACTGTTCTGAGTTTAAAGATAATTTCTTTATCCTGCAAAAAAGAGCCTTCAGAATCGATGATTGCGCCGGCTTTTAAAAATACATCTCTTCCCGAGTCATTTTTATCGAGAAACCCGATAAGTCCGAACATAAGTTTTCTGAAAAATAAATTTACTACGCTTTCTTCTTTTTCGACTGTTATATAAAGCGAAGGGATCCTGCTGAGTTGTGCTTTTATGTTGAGAGCGTCAAGCAGCTGGGTTTTACCGTTGCCGTTTTCGGATATGACTGAGCTGAGCATACCGGTTCTTTTCTCTGTCCTCAGGCAGAAATTCAGATATTCGTCCTGAAGTTCGGAAAGCAGATTATTCTTATCGTAATACTCATTGTTGAATATTGTTTCTATCCTCTCCTCTTCCTCTCTGATATTCATTTCGAGAGCGGTTTCCAGATAAAGTATCAGCTGCTGTGCGGAATGTATCCTGTCTTCTTTTCTTGCCCCGCAAAGATCCTTTATCAGGTTTTTGACAAAATTCTCCTGGATGGATTTGAAAGCAGGCTCGGTCCTGAACGACTCTTCCAGTTTTTTCTGAACGATCTCCTTTACAGATTTACATTCATCGAAAGGTAGTTTATTTGAGAAAATATAGTATATAACCATCCCAAGAGAATAAAGGTCAACCCTGTAATCTATATCTTTCTTCAAGAGAACCTCGGGAGCTATATACACAAGCGTTCCCCTGACTTTCCCCGCAAAATCTTCGGCGAAATTAGCCAGTCCGAAATCCATGATCTTGGCTTTATACGAATTTTTTTCCTTTATTAGAAAAATATTGTCGGTTTTTATATCGAAATGGATTATATGCCTGTTGTGTATATAATTAAGACCCCTTGCTATCTGAAGAAGTATTTCCAGCTTTTCTTTATACGAAAGGGTCGGGAATGCCGTTGTAAGGTTTTCTCCCTCAACGAACTCCATTGTAAAAAAATATGTATCCGTTTCTTTATAGACATCCAGATCATATACCCTGATTATATTCGGGTGTTTCATCTGGCTTACTAGCTTAAATTCGTTTTTAAATCTGTCGATGGCTTTATTGGAAAAGAACTTGTCTTTGATAAGTTTGAGTGCGACAATACGGTTCTCAACAAAGTCTTTTACAAGATAGACATTCCCCATCCCGCCTTCGCCAAGAAGCCTCATTATCTCGTATCTGTCGTTTATTTTCTGACCGGGCTGCATTTATTTCCAGAGTGATTTTTTATAAACTTGTGGATATCGGGAATCTGTCCAGTATCTCTTCTCTTGTTCTGCCGAGTATATCATATTTTTTTCCTACCCTGATAAATGCGTCGAGAGCTTTTTCAAGGTGTTCCTTTTCATGGGCTGCAGATATTTGCGTCCTTATTCTTGCTTTTCCTTTGGGAACTACCGGATAAAAGAAACCGATCGCATAAACTCCCTCTTTGTAGAGATCTGTAGAAAATTCCTGTGCCAGTTTTGCGTTAAAAAGCATTACAGGCACGATCGGACTTCCTGTGTTCGTTAAGATAAAACCTGCTTCTCTCAATCCTTTCTTCCAGAATTCTGAATTAATTTCCAGCTTGTCTCTTCTTTCTGTAGATTCCATTATCATGCTCATCACTTTTAAAACTCCGCCTACAACCACCGGTGAAATTGAGTTTGAAAAAAGATAAGGTCTCGATTTCTGCCTTAAAATCTCTATTATCTCCTGCCTGCCTGAAATACAACCGCCCGAAGCACCGCCGAGGGCTTTTCCGAAAGTAGTGCTTATTATATCTACCTCGCCCATAACATTATGAAGCTCATGCGTGCCGCGTCCTGTCTTTCCGATAAAACCTGTGGCGTGAGAATCGTCCACCATCACTAGAGCTTTGTACATTTTTGCAAGCTCGCATATTTTATCTACATGCGCGACTATTCCGTCCATGGAAAAAACACCGTCGGTCACGATCAGTTTAATTCTGAAATCTTTTTCTTCTTCGAGCTTGAGCTGAAGATCGTCCATGTCATTATTTGCATACCTGATTTTTTTTGCCTTGCAGAGACGGGTGCCGTCGATTATTGACGCGTGGTTCAGTGAGTCCGTAAAGATCGCACAGTCTTCATCCAGAAGAGCTTCGAAGATACCGAGATTTGCATCAAAAGCCGACGAATACAAAATTGTGTCGTCCATACCCAAAAAAAGCGACATTTTGTTCTCGAGATCAACATGTATGTCTTGAGTTCCGCATATAAAACGGACCGATGACATGCCGTACCCTCTTGAATCGAGAGTGTCTTTTGCCGCTTTTATAACTTCCGGGTGATTTGAAAGTCCGAGATAATTATTGGAGCAGATATTGATTATTCCATCTTTGTTAACGCCTTTCGGGTATTCAACATCGATGCTTGCAAATTGTGGGGATTGTATCTGTTTTTCCTGTTTGTAAAGATTTTGTTCCCTTATATACGATATCTGCTGGATGTAATAATTTTTCAGATCTTTATCAAATGCCATGAAATTACCTTTTAATTATTGTTATATATAATTTAACACAATTCTCTAAAAAACACAAACCGCAGAACATTTATTTTCGTTCTGCGGTTTTAAATAATTGGTTACGGGATCAGTTTCCGTACATTGCGATTATTTCCTGCTTGGTCTTTCCGAGAATATCGAATTTTTTCCCGACTTTTATGAAAGCTTCTAGAGCTTTTTCAAGATGGTGAATTTCGTGTCCCGCTGAGACCTGGGTTCTTATCCTTGCCTGTCCCTGAGGAACGACAGGGAAGAAGAATCCGATCGCGTAAACTCCTTCTTCGTAAAGTGCTTTCGAGAAATCCTGAGATAATTTTGCGTTGAAAAGCATGACCGGTACGATCGGCGTGTCGCCTTCTTTAAGAACGAATCCGGCTTCGGTAAGACCTTTTCTCCAGAATTCGGTGTTCTTTTCAAGCTTGTCTCTTCTTTCAGTGCTTTTTGACAGAATATCTAAAACAACATTTACTCCGGAAACTACTACCGGTGCTATTGTATTTGAAAACAGATATGGCCTTGCTTTCTGACGGCACATTTCAACGAGTTCTTTCCTTCCTGAAACACATCCGCCTGACGCTCCGCCGAGAGCTTTTCCGAAAGTGGTCGTAATTATATCTATTTTACCTACAACTCCGCATTTTTCGTGAGTTCCTCTTCCTGTTTTGCCGATGAATCCGGAAGAATGAGATTCGTCAACGAAAAGCATTGCATCGTATTTTTCGCATAATGCCACCATTTCGTCGAGTTTAGCCGTATCGCCGTCCATTGAGAAAACTCCGTCGGTGATCACAACTTTTAATCTTTTGTCCGCATGAAGGATCAGCTTTTCTTCAAGATGAGCCATGTCTGAATGCTTGAAAGTATCGTGCAGGGCAGCGCAAAGTCTCATCCCGTCAATAATAGAAGCGTGTACAAGCCTGTCGGATATCATCACGTCTTCACCGGTTAATATCGCTTCGAAAACGCCTGCGTTCGCATCCATGCAGGAAGGGAAAAGGATAGTGTCTTCCGTTCCTAAAAATTTAGTTACTTTCGCTTCAAGTTCTTTATGGATGTCCTGAGTTCCGCAGATAAAACGGACGGATGACATTCCGTATCCTCTTGAATCCAGACCTTCGTGCGCAGCTTTAATAACATCCGGATGACTTGAAAGTCCCAGATAATTGTTTGCGCACATATTTATAACTTTTTTTAAATCTGATCCCATCGGAAATTCGACCATTATATCGGCGGCCTGAGCTGAATGAATAGGTCTTTCCTGCTTGAATATGCCTTTTTCTTTTATCTCATTAAGAGTTCCGGTATAGATACCGCGGATCTTATCACTGTAAGCCATTTATACCCTCCTTATTTTAAATACTCATTTACAAGGGTACAGATCTTGTTCACTGTGTCGAAAGCTTCCGGAGTCGCTTTGTCGTCGGGAATAGAGATCTTGTATTTATTCTCAAGAAATCTTTTCAATGATACCATTGAGAACGAATCAACGATCCCGCCTGAGATCAGAGGAGAGTCGTAAGATAATACTTCATCTTCGTCTTCCAGATACTCGTTGATCACATACTGCAACACTATGTCTTTCATTTCTGCCATTTTGATACTCCTGTTTTTTTTATTTTAATATGTTTAATTCCAAATAAATGACGAATCTAATCGTCATCGAGAGTTGAAGTATCGCCGATGTCCTGACCCCATTCCTGAGCCCTGAGCATCCTTCTCATGATCTTTCCGCTTCTTGTTTTAGGAAGTTTGTCAAGATATTCGATCTCCTGAGGCATAGCGAGCGGAGACAGCTTTTTTCTGATGAAGTTCATGATCTCAAGTTCAAGATCGTCGCTCGGTTCAAATCCGGGTTTCAAGGTCACAAAAGCTTTTACGACTTCCATATTTACTTCATCCGGCTTTGAAACTACGGCTGATTCAGCTACTGCAGGATGTTCAAGAAGAGCTGATTCAACTTCGAACGGGCTGACAAGATGTCCGGCCGTATTGATGACATCATCATCTCTTCCCACGAACCAGTAGTATCCGTCCATGTCAATAGTTGATTTATCGCCGGGCAGATACCAGCCGTTGGCGAATTTTTTTTTGTATGTTTCTTCTGCATTCCAGTAAGTTCTCATCATGGAAGGCCACCCGGGTCTGAATCCGATCAGTCCCGGTTTATTCGGTTCGGTTATAGGTTCAAATGTTTTTTCGTCTAATATTGCCGCGGTGATGCCCGGGAAAGGTTTTCCCATAGAGCCCGGTTTGATTTTCATTCCGGGATAATTTGTAAGCATCATCGAGCCGGTTTCCGTCTGCCAGTATGTATCGTAGAATGGCATTCCGAATACTTTTTCAGACCATATCACGGCTTCAGCATTAAGCGGCTCGCCAACGCTTGCGAGATGCCTTAACGAGCTTAAATCGAACTGTTTTACCAGTTCTGATCCTGCTTTCATCAGCGACCTGATAGCGGTAGGAGCTGAATACCACATTGATATTTTATTTTTTTCAATAAATTTATACCACGCTTCTGCCGAGAACCCCGCATCAAGCACGCATTGCGTAGCTCCGTTTGACCATGCGCCGATTATTCCGTATGATGTTCCGGTAACCCATCCCGGATCCGCCGTACACCAATAAATATCGCTGTCCTGAATATCTAGGACCCATTTTGCTGTCAGGTACTGAGACATGATGGAATAATGAACATGCTTAACGCCTTTGGGTAAACCTGTCGTTCCTGAAGTGAAGTGTAATACAGACGGAGATTCCGCAGTGGTCGGATAAATTTCAAATTTGTCTATCTGTTCAGCTTTTTCCAGATCAAAAGCTATTTCTCTTTCTTTTAAAGGTTTCAGCCCGTCGTGATCGACGATTATAATATGTTCAAGAGAAGGCATTCTTTCCAGAAGCTTTCTTACTTTACCAACGTGTTTTCTCTGAGTTATAATAACCTTTGTTTTCGCGCTGTCAAGCCTTACGAAAAGAGATTCGTCGCCGAATGCGGAGAACAGCGGCTGGGCTATAGCTCCGATCTTCAGTATGCCTAAAAACCCGAGGTACAGTTCAGGTATTTTGTCCATGAAAAGACATACCCTGTCTTCATTTTTTACTCCCAGGCCTCTCAGAAAATGACCGATCGTGTTTGTCGCTTTTCTGATCTCGTCGAAAGTGTATCTTTTTTCTTCGCCTCCGTGACCTTCCCAGATAAGAGCTGTTTTATTTGCTTTCCCCATCTGACAGATCCTGTCCGTGCAGTGCCATCCGATATTGATTACATCGCCTTTTTTGTAATCAAGCTCTTTTTCAGCTATTTCCCAGCTGAAATCTTTTATTCTTTCTTCGTAGGAACCGATGTTTGACATGAACATTTCTCCTTGATTTTTTTTATTTAAACTAAATTAATTCAACCTTCTTATTAAGGACAATTAATTTATGTTTTTATTGTCATTAAATCAAATGAATTTTTATTTAATTTTAAAGCCTGATATAATTAAAAAAAGCCCTCAAAGAAGAGGGCTTAAAAAATACTCAGGGTACATCATGCCCGATTATTTACCTAAGTGATAATTTTCTACTTTGCTGGAATTGTCTTTTTGTGTCATTAGCGAAACGATCACAAGGACGATAGCGGCAAGCGGGATCGATATTATTCCCGGATTATCCAAAGGGATCGGAGCCAGTGCTCTATCTATTCCGTATTTCTCGTACATTGTTGGCGACAATAGAATAATAAAAACTGATGAGCTTATACCTGTAATAATAGACCATGATATACCTTTGGCGGTAGTTTTTTCCCAGAATAAAAGAAAGAGTATTGCAGGCAGATTGGCGGAAGCGGCCACCGCAAAAGCCAGGCCGACAAGGAATGAAACGTTCATTCCCTTGAACAATATTCCGAGAATTATCGCGAAGACGCCGACGCCTAAAGCCGCATATTTTCCGGCTTTAACTTTTGCCTTGTCGTCCATCTTCATGTCAAGGTATTTATCCATGAAATCATGGGCGATCGCGCCTGATGACGCAACGATAAGCCCCGCTACTGTACCCAGAACTGTCGCAAAAGCTATAGCTGATATTATTGAGAATAACCCCACTCCGAAGTATTTTGCCAGAAGAGGACCGGACATATTGCTGCTTTCGACATCAAGAACTCCGTTTATAGATGCTCCAAGTCCCATATAAAGGGTCAGTATATAGAAAAATCCGATAGCTGCGATCGCTACAATAGTTGATTTTCGTGCTGCGCGTTGGCTTGGTACGGTATAATACCTGATAAGAATATGAGGAAGAGCCGAAGTTCCTAAAAATAAGGCAAGCATAAGTGAGACGAAATTCATCTTGTCCCAGAAAGTTGCGCCGGCTTTCGATGAAACTTTATACATAAGTCCGGGCGTTACCATTTTTTTGCCCTGTGTCGGGTTTTGGTACCATACAGTAGTCTTTTCTTCCTTTATGTCCTTTTTAGCAAATCTCACTACTTCGCTTTGTTCGATATCAGAAAGAAATTCGAATGGTCCGACGGCCCCGGTCTGATCCACTTCCTTACCGTCAACAATTATTTTTGATAGATGCCCTACCTGAAAGAATTTTTTCGCTTCTTTAGGCTCCCCGTTATAAAGCTTCTTTCCGTCTTCGGCAGTTGATACAAAAAGAACTTCCGACAGCTTTCCAGATTCCTTATTTAGTTTGAACCATTGCGTTATATTTTCTTTTTCGAATTTTACAAACGTCAGATTCTTATCTATATCATAAGAGTTTTTGAAAATATAAGCTGGATCGGTCGTTCCGGTTACTTTACCATCGGAAATTACTGCATCCAGTTCAGTGAATATATGCCCTTTATCAGCAGACGGCAGTTTCAATCCGTTGCTTAGAATATAAATTGTTAAAATCGTTGAGAAAATTATCAGCAAAGATCCTTTAATGAACTGGACATAGGTCGTTGAGGTCATCCCTGCGGTCGCCACGATCAGAATTACTATTGAACCGACGATCATTACTCCGGCCCAGTGCGGCAGTCCGAGTAAAGGAACGACCAGATCTCCCGCCCCTACCATTTGCGGTATCAGGTAAAATACTGAAACGATCAAGGTACTGATAGAAGCAGTAAGTTTTATCGATTTGGAATTGAACCTTGAGTCAAGAGCGTCTGTGAAAGTAAATTTTCCTAACCTTTTAAGAGGTTCTGCCACTATGAAAAGAGCGACGACCCAGCCTGCAAGATAACCGATCGAATAAAGAAATCCGTCATAACCCGAATATGCTATCATTCCGCAGATACCTAAAAATGACGCCGCAGAAAGATAATCTCCCGCAAAGGCAATCCCGTTCACGCCCCAGTGGATCTGTCCGCCTGCGGCATAATAACTTGCTGCTGATTTTGTCTTGCCCGCAAAATAAAATGAAAGCGCGAGAACCGCGCCGACGAATATTATAAAAATAATTACCGCCATAACTGATGCATCATATATCATTATTGCCGCCTATTTCTTATTCATTTTAATTTCTATTGAAGTGCACATAAGGTTATACACAAATCCCATAACGATAGCAAGTATGATCAGACCGAAACCGTAAACGATCGCAAGGTTCTGTTTTCCTAAAACATGTTCTCCGAAAAGTTCAGGATTATACAATCCAATGAAAACGAATCCCGAATAGATCAAAAGATAAATGAAAAATAAAATCAGCCCGAGATTGGATTTCTTCTTGGCTGCAAAATCCTCATCGAGTTTAGCTGCGGGTCCGTGCATATTAACCTCCGTTGTTTAGTTAAATTCCGGGTAATCTATATATAAATTATGCTATTATCAACCTGTTTTTACAGTTTAAAAATGTTTCTTATTTTGCATTTGCATTAGATGATTTATTGCAATATATTTATCGTCGGCAGTGGATGTGTGAAGCCGTTTCACTCTGTCAGTTGCTATGACCAAAATAGAAATATAGTTTTACCCGTAGGTAAATCGTATTGTTTAACTTAACTTGGGAGAAGAAGTGGAAGAACAAAAAGACTACCGGATAAGTTTCTTTAAACCCACAACTGAATTCTCAAAGATCAACAGAAATCTAGTAATCGTTCTGATACTGATCTGGGGAATTAGTGTTTTCGGTTTTCAGATACTTCTCAGAATTATGGAAAAGCCGACCCCTGAGAAAACGCTCGTTACTTTTGAGCGAGTATGGGAAAATGTTAAAGCAGGCAATGCTTCAACGGAAGAGAAAGTCGAGTTTGCAGACTGTGTCCTGTCAGTTCTGGGGAAGTCAACCCTTGCCGCAAAACCGGATAAAAAAGCCGCTCTGAATAATGCACTCAGCTGGGTTGTTTACGACCTGATGGCCAATGACTCTCTCAGGAGTAATTTTATCG
Organism: Candidatus Delongbacteria bacterium; assembly: GCA_003477045.1. Lineage (GTDB taxonomy): Bacteria > UBA4055 > UBA4055 > UBA4055 > UBA4055 > UBA12480. Next base: position 2,292 of record DMTS01000177.1, on the reverse strand, counting down.
GCGAGATATCCTCATTTGAAAAAAGAAGATCCGAACTTTCAGATCTGAAAGATCCTGAATATGTATCTGCTAAGGCTGAAATAATAAACAAAGTTGCGCCGATTCTGAATCTCGAAGATTACAGCCTCAAGGCAAAGCTGATACCTCTTGAACTCAGATCTGCAGGTATGGAATCATTTTCTCAGGAAAATAAGGATAAACTACACGGAATTATGAGCCTTTATCTTACTCATAATCAGTCTGTTTTAACCGATACTGTTTTTCTGGGATTTCCTTTCCATTATTTCTACACTGCGGTATTTCTGCTGATCCTGTTTGTTGTTTTATGCTGGATATACAGCTTTATGATAGACAGAGTTCATACAAGAATGGGTAATTTCGACAAACCTAAAGTTACTAATTAATTTCAGGGACAAAAATGAAAAAAATAATTTTTACCGGATATCTTTTTTCCACTTTCATGCTGAACGCTGCGAGCGCGGTAAAACTGGAAGGCGGGTTTAAAGTAGGTCCGGCTATAATCCTTATCACAATACTTGTTCTGTTTATAGCAGTAGGGTTGATGAACAGAGCCAAAGACACTTCGGATTATTACGCCGCGGGAAGAAGTATTTCCAGGGTCGGTTCTGGTATGGCCATAGCATCAAACTGGATGAGCGCGGCATCGTTCCTTGGAATGGCCGCTCTAATGTACGGTTCAGGATACCACGGTTTATCTTATGTTGTAGGCTGGACGGGAGGTTATGTTCTTCTGCTGATCCTGATGGCAGGACAGATCAGAAAATACGGAAAATATACAGCTCCGGATTTTATCGGAGACAGATACTATTCTCAGGGTCTTAGAGTCGCAACCGCCTGTGTTACAATCCTTATTTCTCTTGCTTACTGCGTAGGGCAGTTTGGAGGAATCGGGCTTATGTTCAAATGGGTCATGGGACTTGATTTCTTCTGGTCAACGGTGATAGGAAGCGTTGTTGTGCTTGCCTATACTATGATCTCAGGTATGCTCGGTGTTACCAAAAATATGATGATCCAGTATGTGATAATAATTGTCTCGTTTCTGATCCCTCTGTTCATGCTCACATTCAAATTTGATTATTTCTGGCTTCTTCCGCAGATTGGATATGGCGCGGCTGTCACAGATATAGTAAACGGGATCCCCGCACCTGCAGCTGCTGATATGATAAACTCGCTCGGACATGATTTCGCTATACTTCCCAGCCCCGAATACGCTATGCCGTGGGATGCTTCAACCGGGCAGACATTCTTTCAGTGGATGGCAATAGTTTTCTCGCTGATGCTCGGAACCGCCGGACTTCCTCATGTTATACAGAGGTTCTATATCGTGCCGAGAGCCAGAGATGCAAGATGGTCCGTGGTCTGGGGTCTGTTCTTCATTTCATTATTATACTGGAGTTCGCCAATCTTTTCCGCATTCGGAAAGATACTTTCTTCAAATCCCGAAGTAGGTTCTCTCGCCCCTGATGCTATTGTTGTTTATACTGCTCAGCTCGGAAACATTCATCCGCTGATCGTCGGCTTACTTGCCGCCGGCGCTGTTTCGGCCGCGTTCTCGACGGTAGCCGGTCTTCTTGTTGCTGGATCATCAGCTTTTTCACATGACCTGTATTTCAAGGTTTTCAGGCCTGATTCAACACCAAAGCAGCAGATGATGATGGCCAGAATTGCTACTGTTCTTATGGCTGTTATTGTTACTGTAATGTCAATGATGGAGCTTGCCCTTATAGCTCAGCTTGTCGCACTTGCTTTCTCTTTTGCGGCAGTAACGATATTCCCTCTTTTCCTTCTCGGTATCTGGTGGAGCGGATCTAACAAAAAAGGCGCGATCGCCGGTCTTTCTACAGGTATCCTTGTCACTATTGTTTCGATGACTTATTTTATAGCAGGCAAATCCGGAGTTGTGCTTCCTGCTCAGGAATTTATGAACTACTGGCTCGGCCCGTGGTATTTTGCCTGGATAGGCGCACCTCTCGCCATATTTATGAACATCATCGTTTCGCTGATGACTGAGGAAACGCCTTATGAAATAAGAAAATTTCTGGTTGAGAAAGTTCACACATAGAAATTTCTTGCCTGTTTAATCATTTAAGAACGAAGGCTCAGACCGTAATGTCTGAGCCTTTTTTAATCGGACGGAAAATAATGTTAAAAGAAATATTCAGAATAAACACAAAAACAAAGAAACTGATATTTATAATGTCTATCGTCGCACTGACAGGATTGATCATCGCCTATTTTTATTACGGTAGTATCAATAATATGGAAGATCCG
>DMTS01000194.1 GCA_003477045.1 Candidatus Delongbacteria bacterium | reverse complement strand
TACCAAAGAAATTATTACAACACAAGCTGATTTAACAAGAGTAATACCGACGGATTCTAAAGGAAATCCGACATCGGATTCAAAAGACAGTATAACCGATATGCTCCCCGGGCTTGAACCAGGCTCATATTACTTAATAGTCAGGACAAATATCACTTTAAGCATCAGAGAAAATATAAATGATTCACTTAAGATGGCGAATAATATATGCCCGTCGGACAACCCTTTTACCGTTACGCTACCAGAGATAGTGATAGGCTCAAGGACAGAAGATACTCTAACGAGAGAAGGTGTAAAATATTATCAGATCACCGTTCCCGACACTTCGGGAGTATCATTGCGAATACAGCTCGACAGGAAGTACACGAAAAACTCCAAAAGTGACACAGGCACATTCAATGAAATGTACCTCAAATACGGCTCAATGCCCACTTTAAGCAATTACGACAAAAGTTTTAACAACCCATACTCACCTAAGCAGGAAATCATCGTACCGAACACACTGCCCGGGATATATTATCTGATGGTTAAAAATAATTATCAGGATGCCGATATTCAGGATATAACTATAGATGCAAGCTTATTGGGATTTGAGCTTCTGTATATAGATCAGCAGAAAGGCGGTAACGGCGGAGAATTGACGATAAAGATGACGGGCACCGGCTTAGACTACGGAGTAAAACCGAAGCTGATAAAAAGCGGCAGCGGCATAAATAAAACGATCTCAGCTAAAGCAACATACTACACCGATGCCACAGAACTGTATGCAACATTTGACCTAAGAGGAGCCGATCAGGGAAATTATGATGCAGTACTAGTTCTGGATATGAGCAGGTATGAATTTACTTATGATAGCTTATATGTATCGGAAATAGACTCGAAGATCTCAGTTCCGGATTCAATGTACCTTGTACCTGATTCATTAGTAAAAGCTTTACCGGGCATATTTACAGTTGAAACATCAAACAATCGCGGCTATCTTGAATATAAGAATATACCTGAGGATGTAAGAGGCGGCAGAGGGTTTGAAAGCTCAATGGAGATCACGAACATATCCAACAACGATATGATAGCTCCTCTCTATATGCTTAAAGTCGGAGCAAGCGATTTATGGGGGCCAATAAAAACAAAACTGCCAGGCGAAGATAGTTATACGGCAGGCTACAAGAAGTTCTTAATCCTTGCCGAAGAAGGGCCTGCAGGCATAATCAGATCCGGCGGCAGAGGCAGTATAAGAATTTATTCTACAGCACCGCCTGCAAATGAAACGATCCGCTTCGACATGATGAAAATACAGGATTCAAGGTTTGAGTTTGATTTTAATAGGGAGCTGTCAAATAGCGGATTCGACAGGTACAATCCTGAGTGGATAGAAGCTATTTACAAATTAGAACAAGAAGTCGGAAATAGTTGGGAAGGGTATAATAGGGCGATGGCATCTACAGCCGGGGACAATTTTATCTATAATGTAAATAAATACTATTTAGTTGAAGAATTACTACTGCAAAAATTAAGCAGAAACTATTCATTGGCAAATTATGTTGAAGTTAAATCCGATGGAAATATTTCCAAAGTTGATTTTGATAATCTTAATAATCAATTAAAAGAAAATAATCAGTATTTTACAGATGCTAATAATATATCTAAATCGGATGTAGATGCTGAACGATATGGAGAATGGATGGCAGACTTTTTACTTAGAGGCGCAATTGCCAAACTTTTGACAAAAGGATGTGTAGAAGGTGCATTATTTTTAGAATGGTATTATTCGGGAGGGAATCCCTTTGGTACAGAGCCAGTAGAGTTAAGTAGCTTAAATCAACACGCTGTTACGAGTAAAGCTAAATATAAAAGATCTTTTCAAGTTGTTTTAGATGAATATAAAAGTGAACTAAAAAAGAGTGCTGAAGAAAAAATATTCTTTTGGGAAAATGCTGCTTTACCATTGGATATAAAAGATAATTTTAAAATAAGCCATCCAATTTTCGAAGGGGGTGGGTATGACCGTTTGACAGGTGCTTTTCATGGCATGCGAGGGACAACATCAGTTAGAATAGTTGAATACAATAAAATACCATGCTGTAAGAAAGTAAAGTATTCTTTTAAAATAGATTTTGAATTTTTTGACAACTATGAATTTGATCAATATTCTGAGCATATATCAGCTGCGCGATTAATCTATCAGTATCGTTTGGGTCAATTAGGCAACCATGCAGCTTACGAATGGGATAAACATTACGGAAATGCTCATCCTTTCGATAATAAATTATCAATAAAAAATCAAATTATTGAATTTACAATTGAGGAGTAATAATTATGAAAAAACAAAATACAATATTACAAAACACAATACTTAAGAACATTATAATCAGTATTTCACTTACAGTAATACTGATTGTAGTTCTAATAAGGCTATTTAATTTATATATACCAAAACCGATTGAACATGTTAAAAGCCGTTCCGTTATTAGGTCTATTATCGAAGCTACAATACTGAATTCATTTACAAGTAAAAATGCGGATAATGTTATTAAATATTTTACGGCTTCGAAAGACTGGAAAGTTGAGCGAATGCTATTAATCAAAGGAAGATTCCAAAAAAATCCAGCAGGTGAACTGTTTGCGTGTAATAAGGATAATAAAAAAAATGTTATAATAAAATTGAGTAAATGCACTAATAATTATGAGAATATTCATATCGTAAAAGCAGAAGAAGTACCAGTTATCTTAAATATTGACGAAATGAATAAAGAAAATAGTACATCACATTATCGCTTAAATACGATACTTGAGGGTCGCGAAATCAGCATAATTATTATGATCAACAATTTTAACAAGAAAGAATTTCAAAGCTTAATAACAGAAATTAATGAAATTATAAATACTCTTCAAGATTTATCAGATTTCAAAGAAAATACTGATACGGAATCTATAATAAACATTTTACCTAAAGGTTCTTATAAATTCCAAGATAAAAATGAAATAAATATTGTATATAATGACTGTAATCAGATAGTAATTGAAGGATACGCAAACGCGAAGAAAAAAGGATGTGTGTTTTTGAAGGTAATGGATAAAATGAAAAGAGAAATATCTGATCCCGGAGCAAATTATAACGATGATAATATTGAATTTATAGGCTGGTCTGATAATGACAGTATTAAATTTTATTATAAACTTGATAGACAGTATGTGTCGGGTAAAGAGGGATATGAAATTGACGCTGAATGTGAGCTTTGGTTCCATCCCTATGATGGAATAGAAGATGAATTACTTACAAAAAAAAGTATTATAATCAAATTCACTCCACCAAGTGGTCCGGATTTATTTTAATAGGGGGTAACGAAGATGAGAGTATTTAGAATTTACAATTTTATAGTAATTGTATTATTCATAACAGTTATAAACTTTTTCAAGGTTATGGATTTCCTAGGGTCAGCAAATTTGTTTGTGATAATAGCTGTTTTCGCATTAATATTTATATCTTACTACATTTATAGCAGAATTCTAGATAAATTGGTAAATGTAAGATTAATAACAAAATTAATTTTCGTCGCTATAATAATAGTAATATTTTATTTGTGGGAGTCTATGGTAGTAATTTCAAATAGAAATATGCGACAAAGTTTATATTCATCAGGCTATAAATTCGAACATGCATATTTTATTGCTTATCAATTATTTCAAAATTCAGTTTATCAATATGAAGGTAAGTATGCTTTTAAAAACAATTACAATGATCTGAATTTGCCATCGGAAATGTTCGGTAAAAAATATAACATTCAGAAATTTAACAAAGACACGATAAAGGTCGAATGTGAAGGTTATATTTCTTCCTTGTTTATTGAAGTGAATGACAGCACATTTTTTATTGAGAAAGATGAAACAAGAAAAAAGAATTAGGGTAAGGTGTTAACTAAAAGTGAAAATTGTAATAAGGAGATGAATAATGAAGATAGGAAATTTTTACCAGATGGGCATTATTTTGCTAATTATACTTTTATTATGTTCAAATAGTTACGCTGGAGGTACAAATGAATATATAATTCAAAAGGAGTTTGATGATAAAAGCAAATGCGTGATATCTGAATATGATACTGATTCATTATTATATTTTTATCAGGGTAAAACTATATTTAAAACATTAGAGTCTTCAGTAATTTTACCTCAAAGAGAGAGAACAAACGATGATGAAATAAAGAACACAAAGAGTAGCCCTAAAGGAGGCTGCGATGACAACGACGACGACGATGACGACGGGGTTACCGTGAGAACATCACATGACCCGAACGATATTATTGGACCTACTGGTTATGGGGATTCTATTTATGTGTCTGGGAAAAATAAGATGAATTACACTATATTATTTGAAAATGATCCTGAGTTTGCATCTTCTCCGGCGCAAGAGGTGTTCATTGAGCAGTTTGTTGATTCTTTAGTGAATATTAAATCTTACAGGGTAGGTAATTTCGGGTTCGCTGATTATATATTTGAAGTACCATCTAATAAAATGTTTTATCAAACAAGGATAGATTTAAGAGATTCATTAGGAATATATTTAGATTTTGTTTCAGGCGTTGATGTTAATAGAAAAAGATTGTTTTGGACTCTAAGATCCATAGATCCCGCTACCGGATTGATTCCGGCGGACCCTTTAAAAGGCTTCTTGCATGTTAACGATTCGACACATGTGGGGGAAGGTTTTGTTACATATACAATAACACCGGAAGATGATGTAGCAACCGGAAATAAAATATTTGCACAGGCAGAAATTGTATTTGATGTGAATGCCCCGATAAAAACACCAAAAATTATGCGTACGATTGATTTGGCAATTCCGAAGAGCATCGTAGAAGAAATTGAAAAAATTACTGAAAGAACATTTGTAGTCAAATGGGGGAAAAATTACGAAACTATCGGATCAGGAATTAAAGACTATAATGTGTATTGTTCTAAAAATTATAATAAATTCGAAGTATGGATTGAAAATACAGCGGATACGAGCGCGGTTTTCTCACCAGTGGAAGACGGAAATTACAGGTTTTTTTCATTGGCAAGAAGCAATGTAAATTTGTCAGAGGCTTTGAAAGATACCTCTGAAATCGAGATTGTAGTCGGAGATAAAATAGAATTGTTTTTTAAGGTAGCTGACAACACAGTTATTTTCGAACAAGAGGAAGATGCCGATTTTACTATTCCACTGACCACTTTTGAAAATTCTATTCAAACCAACAGAGCTTTATCTGAATTATCATGGAAAATTGCCGAAAATGATTTTCTGAATTTTTCATTCTCAGAAGACAAAAAGAATATAAATTTTTTAACAATAAAAGACTGGCACGGTTTGGATACTCTTAAAATTATAACATCATATAAGGATCTATCAGATACTTTAAGATTCATAATTGAACTAGCTCCGATTGAAGACGATCCGAGAGTATTTGATCCGAAAGAAGAAGAATTAACCAAATTAATGGATTTTGAAACCTTCGAAGTTGATCTTTTTAAATATTTTTATGAACCTGATGGAGATCAATTGTATTTTACATTCATAACGGATGACGAATCAATACCATTGGCAAACTTTGAACTTATTGACAATGTTTTACAAATTTCAAGCATTTCAAATACAATTGGTTCCGTTAAAATTACAGTTACTGCATCTGATGAAATCCCTAATACTGTAACGATTTCAAATACAAAGAACCGAATGAGTAAAAATAATATTACGATTAATAAAGATAAACCGGATATTAAGATTTCGAGTAAAAACGGATCAGTTTCAAAAATATTTAATCTTAATATTAAGCTGCCTTACGCAGTACCATATCTTGTTACAGATATACAAGATATTATCAGGGATATAAATTTCAATGATTTTGTAATAAATTTGAACGATTATTTCAAAACCATCGATACGCATACGCTTAGCTATACTTTATTATATGATTCAGTTAAAGTTAATTGTGAAATTACAGATAGTTTATTATCAATTCACAGTAAAGACGGTCTGCTAGGTGAAGCACAGATAACAGTTACTGCAACAGACAATGAGCTACAAACGAATTTAGTAGAAGTATTCAATATTGATATACAGGAAATAAACAGTGCACCTTTGGAACCGTTACAGGTGCCCAAAATTGTATATTTCGCTTTTGCAAATTATGGTGACGAAGCTGATGATATGAAAATGCAGTTTGATACAGGTGATAATGTAGCATTTAAAGTCCTTAATTCTTCGGGAGAGGAAATAAATATAGGAGATTACGGTACTTTGACATACTTCGATTATATTAAAAAAGCGCTTGAAAATTACTTCTATACGATGTCAAACGGGAAGCTGAATCTTACGGTAGAAATATTGAGAAGTAAAGAACCAAACGAAGTATGGAAGCTGAAAAATAGATCTTATTATGAAAGTGAGATACCAAAGTATCTGGTAAGATCTGCAATAATATCAGACTTAAAAGCTGCGTTATCGGTAAATCCTGATTATGTTGATTATTTAATTCAGGACGAAAAAGATAATGAAGATATTTTTATAAATTACATATTACCGGACTACGATGATAAAGTCGGTTATATTCGCGGCAATAATACAGAAACTCAACTTGAAACGGGTGTGAGTTTCGATAAAATTACAAGAAAACTTGCGCAGCAGCTCGCTCAGACACTATTTGCAGTCGGAGTAAAAGGATATGAGCTTACAGAATCCCATTTTGACGGATATATAAGCAACGATTTTATGGGAAGAGCCGGTTCGCAGACAGGCCCTTATGATCTGATGTTTAAGTGGAATAAAGATTATGCTATCAGCCCATATTCGCTTTACGGATTAAATCCTATACATTCACAGGATCTGATGAACCAGGGTTATATTGATTCTGAAATTATTGTTGCCGATGAATCTCAACTTTTAGAAATAGGAGCAAACAGTTTTACAGTTAGGCTTAATGGAATAAGAAATACGGTTGTAAAAACGCAAACGAAATCTAAAGCAAAAGAATCACTTACAGGAAAGCTTATTAAAATACCTGTTACGGCTCTTGAAAGCGATCTAAAAGACTCAGCCCTGCCAGAAGGTTCAATGACGAAGAATCAATACTTTCTGGTTGAATACAAGAACCCTTCGGGATATGATGAATTGTCACCTTACGAATTGGAGAATCAAAGTACAGGTGTATTGATTTCACATGTAATTAACGGAGACGGCGGAGATATTGAAGGAGATTTTAAATCGGCAGTAGTTGATATCGAAGCGGCTATACCTTTCCCGGCAGGATACAGAACTTCTACAGACGGATTATTCTACAACGGAAGAGAAGTAAACGACTGGCTTGACGATTTTAATGATTTGGGTCATGAAATTGAAGGCGGAATGTCATATCCAGATCAGACAAAAAGAACATGCAGTTTGCCGGAAGACTTCTTCAATAATACTGACAGAAATAAATTTACTCCTGCAACAATTCCTTCAACCGATTCGTGGAAACAAAACGATACCCATATCGGAGTTTTTATTGACGATATTAATTATGATCTGAATTACGCAGATTTAAGGGTGTATCGGAATTACTGGTCAAAACCGATCGAAGCAGGTAAGATCGTAAACATTGAAGGTATAGGATATTTCGGAGAGAATTTCTCAATCGGAAGCGGAGCTGATTTAACGATCGGATCTTTATCGGATAAACCTGTAGTTTCCTCATATACAGTGATAACCGGAAGTCAAATGACGATCGGAGCTTATTCCAAATTGAATTTGATTAACGATACAAGTCTGATAATTGAAGAAGGCAGTAATCTTATTTTTGAAGAACAATCCAGCCTTACGTTCAGCGGAACAAGCCGGATCATAGGCGATATTGTGACTACTAATCTGGCTTCGTTTGAAGTAAAAGAAAATTCTATTCTGAATTTTGGACTTTCTGATATCACTATTGCATCAGGTACAAAATTGAAATTAAATGCTAATGCAAAGCTAACTGTAGAAAATGCGGCAAATCTTTATTTCCAAGAAGGATCTTCAATAGAAATCGGCGATGGTGCACAAATAATTATAAAAAACAAAGGAAAGTTATCAGCTGGAAGCTCAGTTCTCGGTTTAATTAATATAAACATCGTATCTACAAATACCGATACTAATGAAGGTATAATTTGCGAAGGCGGAAGCACTCTGGAATTATCTAGAATCAAAGTAACCGGTTCAGGCTACGCTGTTGACGGATTACCTTTTTCATGCAGTATAAATTATTGCTCATTTGAAAATTGCGGAATTAATATTATCAACTGTAATTATTATACAATAGAAAACAATACATTTACAGGTAACGGCACAGGGACGGGCGTTTCTATGACACTGGTAAGTTCAACAGGTACATTCAAATCCAACAACATCCAGAATTACAGAAAAGGGATGGAAATCACGCTTTGTTCGCCCAAGTTAGTAAGAAACACCATAAAAAATAATAAGAATTACGGTTTGTATGTTACAGGATATGATGCAAACCCGCAATTGATCAACCCGTTAACTACAAAAGTAGTACTCAATAACCAAATAATAAATAACGGTGTAGGTACTTTGTACGATGAAAGCGCTCAAATCTTTATGAAATATTCCGCAAATGCCTATATGTCAAATGGTTATAACAATATATACTCAGGCACGGCAGGTACAATTCCGAGAGTTCCTTGTATAAGGACTGTAAATAGCAATTATGTAGAACTCAAAGAAACATTGCCTTTGATGACTTATATTAATGCTCAGTATAATTATTGGGGTTACTCCGCTATCAGTGAATTATTATTTAATAAATTTTTTGATATATGGGCGGACGGGACATCTTCGGGTTATATTCTACTCTACGAACCTTACGGTACTATTCCATATAGAACTGGGTTGCCAATACCTAATCCGGTACATATTAGTCCTGTAGTTACACTTCTAAGTAACGCTATCAGGCTCGAAGAGGAAGGTAACTTTACACCTGCGATTAAACTCTATGAAAATATTATAGACAAATACGAAGGTAGTGCAGAATATTATGTGGCTTTGGTCAGATTACCGGATATTTACATTGAGCAAGAACTTGCCGTAGATCCTTTAATTGATTTATACAATGATGAAATTGATTCACTCGGGGGTACGGGTAATACAAAATTCTTTAAGGAGTTGAGAGTTTCAACTCATATCAAAGACAGGAGATATGACGAGGCGATTCTGCTGGGAGAAGAAATGAAAACTGAGGCACAATCCGAAGGTGAAATATTATTGGCGGAAATTGATATCGCTGTAGCTAAAATTATGAAAGCCTCGGGTAGCGCAAAATGCGACATAGTCGATTATCTTTCAAATTTGAATGCTCTTCTCGGAAAATTGAAAGGAGAGGAATTATCTACTGAATCAACTGAGAATTTATTGCCTGATAAGTTTACGCTTCACCAGAATTATCCGAATCCTTTTAATCCGACTACAATAATAAAATATGACCTGCCTGAAGATAGTAATGTTAAAATTATGATTTATAACACACAGGGGGCTTTAATCGCAAGCCTTGTTAATAGTCATAAAACAGCTGGATATCACCAAGTTGAATTCGACGCTTCAAGAATATCTAACGGAGTTTATTACTATGTTCTTAAGGCTAATAATAAAATTGTAGGCACTAAAAAAATGGTAATGGTGAAATAGTGCCATTTGTCTCGTAAGCCACTGGTAAAACAGTAAAGTTACGCTATATTTGTCGTATAAAACAGACATTGAGGCCTTAAAACGATTACAATGCCTGATATAAACGACAATTTTGGGGGATATAGTTATTTCCGGATCATATTAAGTGTGGCAGTTTTCCAGTCATCGGTATCTTTTATATAAGGCATTATAAGCTCGAGATACTTTTTTCTGGTTTCATCGCAGTGCAATCTTTTAAAGCCGTTCTTNNTCTGATCAGAAAATCATCCGAGAGGTTTTCTTTTCCGTCCCAAAGGTATTTATCTGGAATTTTTAGCATATTCGAACATTTGTCCAATAAGTTTTTCTTTGAAGATATTGAAATCATTAATGTCAATTTTTTTAATCAACAGAACTTCACCTTCAAGCGTATTATCTGCAAATACTATCGAAAGCCCTTCATAATCGAGAAGAGTCATTTTTTCCTTCGCCCAGACAGCTGCCTGATCAAAGTTAAATTCTTTCATAAGGTAATAAAGGTCTATGAAATCTTTGACTGTTTTACGATCGTAAATTGCTGTAATTTTGTTTGCGCACAGGTTCTGCTTTGTATCTATCAATATTTCATTATGCTTTTGACGATCACCGATGTTTTTATAATTTTCATAAACAAACTCAATCTTAAGCGGAGTTTTGTCTTTATAAACATAAATTCTCTTGAAGTATTCTCTGTCAATTTCTATTTCAACTCTATTTTTTTCTGAGATTCTTTTGGAAATCTCCCTGCTCTCAATTGTAAATCCTTCTTTTGACCCATTCAAACCGTCATAAAAGAAATCAAGGTCGTCAGAATAGCGATGCTGATAGTAAAATCGGGATAAACATGTTCCTCCGCTAAGATAAAAATTGTCATTTTTTATAAGGTGACATATTTCGTCTTGAAACGGGTACAATATTTCTTCGTAAAATCTGATATTATCATGCGTTGCCATTTTCCGCATTTAATTGTTCCCTTAAGAAATTACATATTTAATAATAATAAAAAACCGTTGGCTTTGCAACGGTTTTCTTATCATGAATCTTCTATTCTACAATGCTTACTTTACTGCCTTCTTTGAGGAGCGATCTTCCTTCGGAAATAAGCTTGTCGCCTTCAGAAAGACCATCGGTGACCTCGATCTGATTCCCTATGTTTTTACCTAGCATGACCTGCTTTTTGACCGCCGTTCCGTTCTGTTCCACATAAACGAAGTCGTTTCCGCCTTCGCTGAAATATGAATCTCTCGATATTGATAAGACCCCGCTCTTCCTGAATGCTGGAGTATGGACGTAAACGAATATGCCGGGCATGAGCTCGTCTGTTTCATTATTGACTAGAATTTCTACCGAAAATCCTCTTGCGGCAGGATTGGATGACATTGAAATTTTGTTTATTCTGCCTTTAAATTCTTTATCTTTCAGCCCGTCCCATTTGATCCTGACCTCCTGACCTTTTTTATAGCCGGCGATCTTTTCTTCTTCAATGAAGATAGAAGTCTTTAATTTTCCGGTCTTTATGATCTTGCAGAAAGGCATTTTAGGATCGTTCATTTCTCCCTGATCAAAGAAAACATCAGCCACTACGCCGGATACCGGAGAAATGACCTGTACAAGCTGTTTTGTAGCGTTAAAATTTTCTTTTGAGATCTTGTACTGCGCTTCTATCTCATCAAGCTGCTGCTGAGAGATTCCGCCAGATTCAAAGACCCGTTTCATACGCTCATAAGTTTTTTCAGTTGTTTCAAACCCGATCTTGGCCTGATTATAATTAGCCTGCGGGTTATTTGTAGGGAATTCCGCAAGGACATCGTCCTTTTTCACAACATCACCGATAGCAACATTTACTTTTGAATAGTTATCACCGAGAAGTCCGAATACTGAAAGTTCCTCAAATCCGGATAAAGTACCGTTATATTCATCCCACTGCACCATATCGCCTTTAGCCATCTCCTGAATGCGCACAGGGATACCTTTTGCCTGCTGAAGAGCGTCCACCGAAGTGTCGTCCTTCGCAGCAGCTTCGTCTTTTGAACAGCCTGAGATAATTATCATCAGGGAAGCGAACAAAGTAAAGAAATGTTTCTTTTTCATTTTATCCTCTTTATTTTAATTATTTAAATTCGACCAGGCTTATGATACCTGTAGCTGATTCAAGGTCAATCATAGCGTTTATATAATTGTTTATAGTATTAACTTTGTTCAATCTTGATGTTTCAAGCGCAGTCTGAGCTCCCGTNNGGATAAGTCTCTGAGTTTTCATAATATTTAATGATGTCTTCTTTTCTTCGACAATCGCCTGATCAACTTTGGCTTTTGTGCCGAAACCGTTGAAGATAGGGAAGTTCGCAGTGATGCCGACATTGAGAGTACCAACTCCGTAATTCTGTTCAAAAGTATCGGCGAAATCATCATTCGATGACTGGAATGTGTAGTTGGCAAGCCCGATTATGTTAGGAAGATGGTTTGAATATTCAATAGTGACATTCTTGCTTAAAAGCTCCCTCTGATATTCAAGGAGCTGAAGTTCTATCCTGTGCGCCATTGCAGTTTCAGCCGCGTTTGATGTATCCGGAGTTACAGCCGCGGTAAGTTCTCCTTCGATCTCGACCTCCGCTTCACCCGAAAGTCCCATGTTTATCTTCAGATATTCGCGTGCAAGTTCATAATAATTATCTATGGACATTATTTTCGGTTCAATTGAATTTACCCTGACGCGCGCCTGGATCAGATCGTACTCAGAAACAAGCCCTTCCTTGTAAAGCTTCTCGATCTTATCGAGATTATTATAAGCATCAGCTTTGACAAGCTCCATCACCTTTTTTGATTCCTTAAGCGCAAGTATCTGATAAAAGTTCTTCTTGATCTCGGTCGCCACCTTATCTTTTTCAAGCTGATAGGCCGACTGATTCATCTTTTTAAATATCTGAGCTATTTCGATAGCTGTTCCGACTTTTCCGCCCAGCCATATCGGCTGCATCAGACTTAATTCTGCTTTTAAAGTGTTATTTTTCATCGCATCGGTTTCTGAATCGGGCATTTGCGACATCTGCATTTCTGTAAGATCTGTTGCCCCGGGATGCAGATCGAGGATAGTGTTGTTCAGTCCCGCTATGCCGTTGGACATTGCAGAAAGATAATAACTCATGTTAGTGATCTTGGAAGAATAAAGATTTCTCAGGTATGTCAGGTTGGCTTCCACTTTGGGAAGAGCTCCGCTGAATGCCTCATTATAAACATATTCGGATTTCTCAAGTTCTTGAGCCGCTACTTTTACGGTTTCATTATTTTCTAGAGCGGTTTTGATTGCCCTCTCCAGGTTATATACATCTCCGAAAAGAGAGAATGAGCTTATGACCAGCAGAATTATTATGATTGTATAGTTTTTCATATTATTTTTCTCCCTCAACTTTCTTTTCAGTTTCAAAATGATTTTTATTTTCAAAATGTTTATCCTTCATAAACGATGCATAAAATGCAGGCACAGTGAACTGTGTCAGTACCGCAGCGGTAATAAGTCCGAATAAGGAGACTATGCCCATTCCCTGCTGCATAGCTGCGGCTTCTCCAAGCCCGAGTGCCAGAGGAAGCATTCCGAACACTGATGCCAGAGTAGCCATTGTGATAGCTTTTAATTTTACAGCAGAAGCGTTAATTATGGAATCCGCGACAGTATGACCTTCTCTTTTTAACTGATTTGCATAATCCAGGATCAGGATGGCGTTGTTCACCACAATTCCGATGAGCATTACTCCGGCCATCATCGCAAAAAGGCTCATAGCTATTCCGGTTATCTTCAATGACCAGATGACTCCGAGAAGGGATAAAGGAACTGTTATCATTATCAGAATCGCCTGTCTATATGACTCGAGGATCCCGGCTATAAGAAGGAAAGTAAGTATTATAGCTATGAGAGCGGCCTTAGCGAATTCCACACCCATCTCCTCCTGCATCTTAGCCATAAATCCCGTATCAATTTTAAATCCTTCGGGGATCGTGACAGTCGAATTTATTTCTTTTAAAACGTCCGCATTGATCTCGCCGGTCGATCTGCCGGTAATATCAGCCGTTACCTTGTACTGACGGGACTTGTTTTTTCTTGTGATCATAGAAGGGGATTTTGAAAATTCGAGTTTTGCCAGTTCCGAAATCTTAACATTTCCCTTGGGAGTGAGCACCGTAAGATTTCCGATCTTATCCAGATCATCGATTTTTGAATCGTTCATCTGAATGCGGATGTCGTATTCGATCCCTTTTTCTTTCAGCTTAGAGCTTACCATTCCTTCAACCGCAGACCTGACAACTGTCGCAACTGATGCGACATCCGTTCCGTATTCGACAAGTTTTCTTTTGTCAGGAATTATCTTTACTTCAGGTTTACCCGGCCTGATATCTGAATCCACATTTGTTGTTCCGGGAACCTTCTTAACAATATCTAGAACTCTATACGTAAGTTCGCTGAGCTTGTTCTCGTCATCGCCGTAGATCTCGAAAACTATAGGTGATTCGCTTTCAGGACCTTCAAAATCGCTTCCCGCTTTTACCTTTATAGAAGCGTCAGGAAAATCGAGCAGTTTTTTATTAAGATCGGAAATAATATCCTCTGTTGACCTTTCGAGATATTTTTCTTTATGAAGATTAACAAGCACAGTACCAAGATTACCACCCTGCCTGTTACCCAGAGATCCTATCTCTATCAGTGTATTGTCAGCCTCTTTCATCGCCATGCACTTTTTCCTTATACTTTCGATAACATCTCTGGTTTTGCTTATATCGTAATAATTCGGCATTTCGACGCTTATCTGAATTTTCCTTGATGTCATCTGTGGAAAAAATTCGCTGCCGAGTGGGCTTATCATTGCTATATACCAGAATGTACCGATCAGAAGAATGAAAGGCAGGAACATCGCCATATACCTGTACGGTCTGTATCTGATTATTTTATCAAGAAGTACCCTGTATAATTCGGCGAATTTATCAAAATATCTGTCAAACTGAAATCCGAAGCCTTTTTTCTTCTCTAGCTTGGCATGATAATGTCTCAAAAAAGTAGTTGAAAGCATTGGAGTCAGCGTAAATCCGATAATTATCGAGAATATCATCGCAAAAGCGACCATCATCCCGAATTCCTTGAACATCTGTCCGGCCATTGAACCCATAGAGGCTATAGGAACGAAAACAACAATGTTCGTCAGAGTAGATGCCAGCACTGCAACTGCGATCTCTATAGTGCCCTTATATGAAGCACCGGCCGATCTTTCTCCTTTTTTCATGTGCCTGATAATATTTTCGATGATCACAACCGAATTTGTTATAAGAGTACCTACAGAAACCGAAAGTGCCATTAGGGTGAAAACATTCAGAGAATACCCCGACCAGTCCGCCAGTAAAAAAGTAGAAATTAGAGTGACAGGCATTGAAATAGCTATGATCATTGTTATTCTCATACTGTGCAGGAACAGATACAATATCAGAGCCGTCAGAAGGATCCCCATATATATCGTTGACATGGTGTCGTTAACGCTGTTTCTGATAAAAGTTGAACGGTCGTTAACCAGTATGAGCGAAGAATTTTCAGGAAGCGTAGAGCGGATCGTTTTAAGCTCTTCAAAAATACCGTCAGCCACATCTACCGTATTTGCGTCAGATTGTTTAAAAACTGAAAGTTTAATAACTTTGTTCATTGCGTCACCGTTCTGATCGAATCTATAAAAACTTGAATAGGACGACTCTCTCTCCAGAGTATCTTTGATCTCAGCAATATCTTTAAGGTATTTCACGCCGTACCTGGTAGGTATTTTTATGTCCTCAATCTCACTGATGTCGGTATATTCACCGTAAACTTTCACCGAATACTCCGAGCCGGCTTTTGAAATATTACCTCCCGGAATGTTGATGTTGTTGCTGGCTAGAAATCCAATGATCTGAAGAGGTGATAAAGTATATTTTGCTAGATTATTGTTGTCAAGAACGATCTGTATCTCTCTTTTTCTTCCGCCTGATAAAGTGATCTTGGAAACACCGCTGATCTTGGCTAATTTATCCTTCAGATTGTTATCGGCAAAGTTAAAAGCATCTTTATCGGACAAACCTGAAACGAACGCAAGATCGATCACGGCTTCGGCATTGATATCAAGCTTCAGGACTACAGGCTGCTGAGCGTCTTCGGGAAACTCATTGACAATAGCGTCAATTTTATCTTTGATCTCCTGACTGGCGATATCCGGATCTTTTCCTGTAATAAATTTACACATTGTGATATTAACATTTTCCATAAGATATGATTCGACATAATCAATCCCGGCTATTGTGGAAACTTCATCCTCGATCTTCTTTGTTATGTTCGATTCTATCTCCTCAGGTGAAGCCCCGGGATATACAACCTGAACGGTTACGATCGGAATTTCAACTTCAGGGATAGTGTTCAACGGAAGGTTGAAATAGGATAGAAATCCCATTAGAGCAATCGATAAAATCACAACTGTAGTAAGAACAGGTCTTTTGACCGCTACATGAATTAAGAACATTTATTTATCTCCACGTTAGTATTAGTTATACCCATATAAAAAAAATCCATGCCGAAACAGATCATTTTTTCCATATCAAAATCATCGATCAGGTCAGACTTGATGTTTTTAACCAGAGAATTTACGAAAACTATCCCGGTAAACATGGCTTCAAGAAGTGTCGCTGCAGAATCTGAATCAAGGTTCTTGTTGAACACTCCGTCTTTTTTGCCCTGCTCGAGAATTGATTTCAAGATCTCAAAAGTTTTGAGTTTAAGCACTATGAATTCTTCATGGGATTTTTCCATTAAAGCGAAATTCAGCTTGATTACCATCAGATTTTTTGACTTCTTAACAAAATCCATATGAGCATTCTTCATGATATTAAGCTTTTCAACAGCCGAAATATCTCTCTCGGGAAGATCGGCAATTTTATTATAGAAGTTTAGAAGGTGCACTTTGGCGATGTTCGTGACAATCTCTTCTTTATCCTTAAAGTATGAATAAAGCGAAGCCTTGGAAAATCCGACTTTTTTGGCAATATCTTCCATTTTTGCGTTTTTAAACCCGACTTTATTGATCAGCTTTGCGGCTTCATCAAGAATTATCTGCCTTTTAAGTTCGATTTCTTTGGTCTTAATTAATGATTCCGCCATTTTACCTCCCGAATATGGTTTTATTTACTGACTCAAAGTCAGCGGGTCAAATTTAAGTCAGGAAAATAAATTTGTCAAGCGGTATTTATTTGAATTTTTGCGTGTAAAGAACAAAAAATAAAATATTGACTATAAGTGCAGTATTGAATATATTTAGCGTGCGTTAAAAGTATAATGAAAATTGGGGAAAGCATATGAAAAGAATAATAATTACGATGATCCTGACGGCTATAATGGCTGTAAGTGCGCAAATAATACAGAAAGGAACTCTGGAAAAGCCAAGATATTTTAAGGACAATAACCAGATATTCGGTGAAGAGATCGACGGGGCTGTAAAAGCGTATTGGGACAGCGTCAAAGTAAGAGGCGAGTATAATTACAGCAAGGGCGTTTATAACGGACTTCAGAAGGAATATTATTCAAGCGGAAAATTATCCGCAGAATGGAATATGACGAACGGAAAAAGAACCGGTTCTGGAAAAGAATACTTTGAAGACGGATCCGTCTCATTTTCACGCGAGCTTAACGATAACGGAGACGGCATAGGTACTGAATTCTATAAGAACGGTATGAAAAAAAGAGAAAGGGCTTATAAGAACGGTGCACAGGTTCATGCAAGCAGCCTTAATCATGACATAAAAGAACAGAGATATCCAAGGACTTCTGAAGAACTGTTTCTTGAAGCCCAGGAATACGGCGCGCTTTCCATGTACGGTCACGCAATTGAAACCTATGTAGAATTCCTTGAAAAATATCCGAAGCATGAAAGAGCGGCTGACGCAAAATTCCTTATAGCATTTACTTACCATAACAGCCTCAGAGAAGAAGAACTGGCAAAAAAGAGCTATCAGGAATTTTTAAAGATGTTCCCGGAGAGCCCTCTTGCCGTCTCAGCTCAGTTCGAGCTGGAGAATATAGGTAAAGATATCGATAATCTTGATGTGTTCAAAGGGAATGATAAATAGATGGGAGATCTGGAAAAATTACAGGATCTGGTCGAAGCCAGACAACTAATACTTTCAAATGTCCGCAAGAACATTATCGGACAGCAGGAGATAATCGACGATCTGCTAATAGCTATTTTTGCAGGAGGTCATGTGCTTCTGACCGGAGTGCCCGGACTGGCCAAGACCCTGATGATCACCACTTTGGCGCAAAGTATGTCTCTCGACTTTAAAAGGATACAGTTCACACCGGACCTCATGCCTTCAGATATTATCGGTTCAGAGATACTAGAAGCCAATAAAAGCACCGGCGAGAAGGAACTCAGGTTTATAAAAGGGCCGGTTTTTTCAAATATAATTCTGGCTGACGAGATTAACAGGACGCCGCCGAAAACTCAGTCAGCGTTGCTTCAGGCGATGCAGGAAAAAGAAGTGTCTGTCGGAAATACAACATTCAAACTTACCGAACCGTTTTTTGTAATGGCAACCAGGAATCCTATCGAGCAGGAGGGAACATATCCTCTGCCTGAAGCGCAGCTTGACAGATTTTTATTTAATCTGATAATCGATTATCCGGATTACGGATCGGAAATTGCCATAGTTGAGATGACCACGCATGAAACATCAACAAAAGTTGACAAGGTTATCGGAGCAAAAGAAATACTTGAAGCCAGGGAGATAATTAAAAAGATCCCCGTTGCCAAAGCAATAATCGAGTATTCGGTTAATATAGTCAGAGCCACAAGACCCGAAGAGAAAAATGCATCTAACTTTATAAAAGACTCTGTAAGCTGGGGAGCAGGTCCGAGGGCGGGTCAGAATCTTGTGACCGCCGCTAAGATCAATGCTGTATTCAGCGGAAGAAAGACCCCGGAGTACGATGATATTAACCGTATAGCAAAACAAGTGCTGAGGCACAGAATAATTCCCAACTTCAGAGCTGAAGCTGAAGGAATCACTCCAGACTATATAATTGAAAAAATACTCAAAGAAGCCAGATAAACGAAAAATGAAAACCGTTAAAATCAAAGACAGGATATTTACAGAACTGTTTTCAGAACAGGAACTGAGTGAGATAGTGTCAAAAAGCGTAAACGAAATAAAAAAGACAGTAACAGACGAAGAAAATCTTGTCCTTGTCGGAGTTCTTAACGGAGGTGTTCCGTTCCTAAACGAGATCGCCTTTTCTCTTTCCGAGAAAATTACGATAGATTATGTGAAAGCTGTCAGCTACGGCGATAAAACTTTTTCGTCAGGCCGTGTCGAACTTTTACTTGATTCAAGGTTAGAAATGAAGGGAAAGGATGTGATTATAGTTGATGATATAATCGATACGGGAAGGACGACTGAGTTTTTAAAGGATCATTTTGTGTCTAAAGGAGCTAAAAGTGTAAGAACAGCCTGTCTTTTCTACAAGAAAGGGGTGCTTAAGGAAGATCCCGATTTTTTCGGGTCTTATGTCGGAGATGAATTTATAATAGGTTTCGGGCTTGATTACGCCCAGAGAGGCAGAAATATAAAAAGTATTTTAAAACTATCGGATTAGAAGGGACGGAAAAATTCTTATGCAGGAAGAAAAAGAAAAAGATACTGAGAACAAAAAAGCTAAAGACCGGCAGCAGGCGGATAATAACTTTGATAATATTGAAGATATCGTAGAGAGAGACAAACTCAGAAAAATGAAAAAAACGATCGAGGATAATCTGAAAACTTCAAAAAGACCTGACGGTAAAAAAGGCTATAAGCAGGACGATGACGGGCAGTTCTGGAAAAAAGGTTCAAAAACATTTCTGATATGGATGATCGTTATTGCTCTTGCATTTATTCTAATAAATATGTTTGAAAACGACAAAAAAGCCGCTGAACTTCAATACAATGAATTTACGAAATATCTCGGTAACATAAAAAAAATAGAAATAACTAATGTGGATTCCAATGCCGAGATAAAAGGCGAGTTTAAAGAACCGCAGCAGATCGAATCTAAAAATAACAAATCATTTACTAAATTCATGCTTATAGTTCCTTCGGTCACAAAGGAAACTGTTGACGAATGGTCACAAAAGGGCATAAGTGTAAAAATGCAGAGAGAGCAGTACGGATTCTCCGACTTTCTGATCTCGATGATACCATGGATACTTATTCTTGTTTTGTGGTTCTTCCTACTAAAAAGAATGCAGGGGGGAGGCCAGGGCGATGGAAAAGGTATCTTCTCATTCGGTAAAAGCAAAGCCAGGCTTGTTGACGGTGCGAAAAACAAGATCACTTTTAAAGATGTTGCGGGATCGGAAGAAGCCAAAGAAGAATTGAAGGAAGTGATAGACTTTCTTAAAGAACCGGCGAAATTTACAGAAATGGGCGCAAAAGTTCCTAAAGGCGTTCTTCTTACCGGTCCACCGGGAACCGGAAAGACCCTTCTTGCTAAAGCTGTCGCGGGTGAAGCCGGTGTTCCGTTTTTCAGCATCAGCGGAGCCGATTTTGTCGAGATGTTCGTAGGCGTAGGAGCTTCAAGGGTCAGGGATCTTTTCCTTCAGAGCAAAAAGAATTCACCATGCATAATGTTCATTGACGAGCTTGATGCCGTCGGCAGACACAGGGGAACAGGAATAGGCGGCGGCAATGACGAAAGGGAGCAGACCTTAAATCAGCTGCTCGTTGAAATGGACGGTTTTGATACCGAAGACAATGTGATAGTTATTGCAGCCACAAACAGGCCTGATGTCCTTGACCCTGCTCTTTTAAGACCCGGAAGATTTGACAGGCATGTTGTAGTTGATAATCCTGATGTAAAAGCCCGCCAGGAAATATTAAAAGTTCATGCATTAAAAGTTAAAATGGATAAGGATGTGGATCTGTCAGTGATCGCAAAAGGAACTCCAGGCATGTCCGGAGCCGATCTGGCCAGTATAATCAACGAAGGAGCGCTCTTTGCTGCAAGGAAAGGTAAAAAGTTTATTACTTTAGAAGATATTGAAGATGCCAAAGATAAAGTAATGATGGGCGTTGAAAGAAAATCGGCAATTATAAATGACGAGGAAAAGAAGATAACCGCCTACCATGAAGCAGGGCATGTGCTTATTGCCAAAATGACCGAAGGGAGCGATCCGGTACATAAAGTGACGATCATACCCAGGGGAAGGGCTATGGGACTAACACATTATCTTCCTATCGAAGAAAAACATTCCTATTCAAAAACATACATTTACTCGAAGCTCCTGCATCTGTTCGGAGGAAGGGTAGCCGAAGAGATCATTTTCAACGATATAACTACTGGAGCGTCGAACGATATTGAGAGGGCAACTGATATAGCAAGAAAGATGGTGTGCGAATGGGGAATGAGCGAGGATATAGGGCCGATACATTACGGAGTAAAGAACGATAATCCTTTCCTCGGCAGGGAGCTTACCAGAACTTCTTCAATTTCTGAAGAGATCGGAAAGAAAATTGACACAGCAGTTCAGAACATTATATTTAAAGCTCTTGAAAAAACTAGAGAAGTTCTAAAAGAGAACATTGATACTCTTCACAAGATAGCTGAAGCTTTACTCGAAAAAGAGACTTTGAACGGCGAACAGATAGATGAGATAGTAGCCCTGAGCGCAAAGAGCACAAAAATAAACGGGCATGACCTGATAAATGAAATTTAAAGCACGTGATAAATATTTTGATCTGAGCACTAAACCTTTGATAATGGGCATATTGAATATTACTCCGGATTCTTTTTCCGACGGCGGAAAATTTTACGATCCAGACAAAGCTATTTTGCAGTGCGAAAAAATGATAGCTGAAGGCGCGGATATAATCGATATCGGAGGCGAATCTTCCAGGCCGGGATCGGAACCGGTGAGTAGAGAAGAGGAACTTGACAGGATCATGAGCATTTTAAGGCCGTTAAGAGAAAGATTCAATGTTTGTATAAGCGTTGACACATATAAACCTGAAGTGGCCAAAGCAGCTCTAGGCGAAGGCGCGGACATGATCAACGATATTTTCGGAACTGAAAATGACAGAGACCTATTTAAGACAGCGGCTTCTTACTCGGCGGGATTATGCATTATGCACATAAAAGGCAGTCCTTTAAACATGCAGAGTACGACAGATTACGGTGATATAATTACTGAAATAAAAAATAGTTTAGAGTCTTCAACCGCATCTGCACTCGAATGCGGTGTATCTTCCGATTCAATAGTAATTGATCCCGGCATAGGCTTCGGAAAAGATATTGAAGGTAATCTTAAGATACTGAACAACCTTGACAGATTCGCTGAAATCGGAAGACCTTTGCTTATCGGTACTTCAAGGAAAAGCTTTATAGGCATGATTTCAGGATCAGATACATCCGACAGGCTGTCAGGGACAATAGCGTCAAATATCATTGCTCTGATAAAAGGCGCGTCAATTTTCAGAGTGCACGATATAAAGGAAAATAAACAGGCGATTGAACTTGCCTGCAGGATATTAAATACTTAAATTACATAAAAAACGGGGCGGCAGGTAACTTGAATTTCTCTATAATTATAAACGCTTTTAACGCCGAAGATACTCTTTACCGATGTATGGATGCAGTTATGGCAGTTGATTATCCAAAAGAGAAATATGAGGTACTGATGATAGACAACGGCTCGAACGACAGGACATTCAGAATTTCCGCCGGATATAATTTAAGACTGATAGGTTCAAGAAAACATTTAAAAAATTCTGATGCCATGTTTATCGGAGCCAAAAACGCCAAATATGAAAATCTACTTTTCATAGACCAGCGGACAATTGTGAAGAAAAATATACTGAATAAGCTTAATGAGATCGGTTACTCTCCGCTTATTTCAGGCGAGCTCAACATTGATAAATACAGATCAGGCCACGACACATTCATGTATCTTATAAGCTCAAGGCTGTACAGTCCGCACTTTCCGCAGAGCGGTTATGCAAAAGAGCTGTGGATAACAAAGAAGAATTTTAAAAAAGTTAGCAAGAATAAAGCTGTGCTTTCGATCGAAAAAGAATTATTCTTAAAGCTGCACGGCAACGGTTTTGATTTTAACAACGGCAACGATGACCTGTTCAGAAAGATCGTATTTGAGCAGAATCTTAGACTTCTTTCACATACGGATGTGGATGTTGATTTTATCGGAGAACTTAAAGTAAAAACGAACAGAGATATAGTTGAGAACGGCTATAAATGGGGCAAAAAACACTTGTCCAGCTTTAATGCATTTTCATTTCTGTACTATATGATACATATTGCGATCCTGACTATTATTATTTTATACACAAACATATCGCTTGCGGTGCTGTTCGGGATATATATTTCATTTCTTATTTATCTTTCAAAGTCAAAAAAAGATTTCGGAATTCTTTTTCTTGTAGCTCCCGGAGAAATATTAAGATTTTACAGCGGAACTATCAAATACATTTCTAACAGATCATGAAGAACTTGCCTTTTTATTGTGCGGTATTTCTATTTTTTCTATCAGTTTATATTTTATTTTCAAACCAGCGGATCACAACTTCAATGGATGTTGATGTTGTCAGGTACGCTTCTGAGTATGCAGAGACAGGTGATTACGGTTCAGAGATAAAACTTTCTGCAGGAGTGTCATTCAGCCCTAAGACGAAGCTCTTCTATCCTCAGGAAGGAATAGGAATAGTAGTCCCTTTGATGGTGTTCGTACATTTATCGGATATTATTTCGCCTGATTCACAGTTCGTTCTTTATTCATTCAATCAGGTATTCTCGGCTTTATCTGTGCTGATGATATTCATGATATTTTCGCTTTATATGACTAAGAGAAAGGCTTTGCTTTATACAGCTCTTTTCGGATTGGGAACACCTCTATTTGTGCACTCAAAATATTTTCTTCCCGAGCCATTAACGCTACTTTCAATCATTTCTTCAGTATATTTTATTTTAAAATTCCGAAGAGAAAAAAAATCTCTCTACATATTTTTTTCAGCGTTGAGCGCAGGATATTCTCTTTTAACAAGGCCGGACGCTCCAATCTTTGCTGGTGTTTTTATAGTCATGGCATTTTATTTTATAATTCAACAGGATAAAAAGCAGATCATTAAGAATGCCTCTTTTCTTGTGCTCGGATTTTCAATATTTGCAGCGGTTTTTATTGTTTCAAATTATCAGAGATACGGATCTCTTCTAGAAACAGGCTACACTCTCGACAGAAATGAAGTGAAGGTATCTCTTGAAGCAGAAATTCCACTTACATATGAAAAAGCTGCGGCAGCCTATCAGGCCGATCAGAATTCAAAAGAAACTTCACTTCTTGTTCAGCAGTTCCAGTCTCAGCAGAAGTATCTTGAGGATTTAAACAAAGTTATAAACGAATACGGTGACGGCAATACTGCTTTCTACTCAAGCGGAGCAGTCAATTTTCTTCACGGAGTTTACCTGATACTTTTTTCTCCGAACAGATCGGTTTTCATTCTTTCTCCTTTCCTGCTTTTGCTTTTGTTCAGCCTGCGGAAGTATTTTAAACAATATAAGGTTTCTTTTATTATCACAGGATCGATATTTGCGGGTTATCTTGTGCTGTATGCGCTTAGAGCTCCTTTAAGTTACGCTGGAAGCGCCGCTTGGGGAATAAGATATATGCTCCCTGTCTATCCGATACTTTTCCTTTCTGTGATATTTTTTGACAGGTCAGAGATCTTAAAAAACAAAGTTTTCAGAAATATTTTTTACGCTCTGTGCGCAATTTCAATTTTGTTCCAAATAATAGGTTCAAGCGTTAATTACCAGTCCGTACAAATGCCGGTCGAATATAAATCAAAAAAGATCCATGGTGATAAAGATATGACCTGGGCTCAGGAATCAAGGAAAAGTATGATGACCGATTTCTCCAGCTCGCTTCTGCTGAATAATGCGAGGATAATGGCAGGTGTTTTAACACCCGAACAGAAAGAATATGGTGTTGATACCGGTCCGAACGACTGGTTCTTTTATCAAGTGCTCAAAGGCGAAGGTAGGCTTGTTCAGGGAAAGGAGCGCAGTCTCGGAGATTTCAAGCTTATAATGTTTCTTCTTCTGCTTACAATAGCCGGAACAGCTTTTTACCTCTTCAGAAATTTACCAACTCAGGAAACTAAAAAATGATAAGTCATGGCCTGGTAAAGATCAAAAATTATCATGAGGCAGTAATCAGTCCGCTTTTCTCTGAGCTTGAATCATATTCCGAGAATTTCACAAAACTTCAGAAAGAATTATTTCCCGAATTCTCAAAGAAATGGGTAAAGGATTCCTTCCACCAGTGGAGCAGGCAGTATGAGTATCCCTTCGTAGCTGATGCGATTTCTGATTTCTCAAGCGGAAAAGGCAGAATTCTCGACGCAGGATCAGGCATAACATTCTTTCCATACTATCTTATTGAAAAATATCCTGATAGGCAGATCGAATGCTGCGACTACGACCCTAAGCTGAAAGAGCAGTTTGAAAGGGTTAATTCCAAACTAAACAGTAATATAAACTATTTTCAGGCGGATATAGGATGTATAGCAAAACCGGATAATTATTATGATACGGTTTACTGTATCTCCGTGCTTGAGCATACGGATGATTATGACGGCATTCTTAAAGAGCTTGCAAGGATAACTCAGGCAGGCGGACATCTGGTCTTGACATTCGACATTTCAATGGACGGTTCGGCGGATATTTCGATCAAAAAAGCTATTGATCTTCTATCCGTAATAGAAAAATATTATATTCAGGTTCCCGGTAAAATATCTCTATCGAGATCTGACTTGAAAAGCTCCGATGTTCTAACGACAAACTATATAAACACGATCAATAAAGATCTAATCCCGTGGAAATATCCCTACCTGATGTTCTTCAAATCACTTTCAAAAGGAAAATTACCTAATTATCTGCTCAGAAATTTAACATGCTACTGCGGAGTTTTTAAGAAAAAATAATATTACAGGCAGCTAAAATGGAATTAATCGATCTGAGAAGCGATACAGTTACAAGGCCGTCCGAAGCGATGCGCAAAGCGATGTACAAAGCTGAAGTGGGTGATGATGTTTACGGCGATGACCCTACTGTTAACAGGCTTGAAGCACTCGGCGCTGAAATGCTCGGAACGGAAGCGGCTATCTTTGCTACAAGCGGAACACAGGCAAATCTATTAGCACTATTAGCACACTGCGAAAGGGGAGATGAATTTATAGTCGGTCAGCACGCTCACACTTACAAATATGAAGGCGGCGGAGCTGCTGTTCTAGGCTCTATCCAACCGCAGCCTTTAGAAATGAACGAGAACGGAATGATCGATCTCAAGGTCGCAAAGACTTTCATAAAAGACGATGATGATTTTCACTATGCCAAAACACGACTGCTCTGCCTCGAGAATACTTACGGCGGAAGAGTAGTGCCTATGGAATATTTAAAAGAGGCACATACTTTCGCAAGGAAGCACAAACTGAAACTCCACCTTGACGGCGCTCGTGTTTTCAACGCCGCTGTCAAGCTAAATATAGATGTAAAAGAAATAATTAAACACTTCAATTCTGTTCAGGTCTGCCTTTCAAAAGGGCTCGGAGCACCGGTAGGTTCGCTCCTTTGTTCATCAAAGGAAGTCATAGAAAAAGCAAGACGCTGGAGAAAAGTCCTGGGCGGCGGA
>DMTS01000087.1:3772-7266 GCA_003477045.1 Candidatus Delongbacteria bacterium | reverse complement strand
GATGAAAGTGGCATCTGGTAAAGGCGATAAAGAGTACATTGCTGACACTCTAAAGAGGCTTTATAATTTGAAATAAAAAAAGTCCGCACTCAGGCGGACTTAAAATGATCCTCAATGTCTATTTACGGTGCAGAAATCGTGAACGATGCGTCACTGTTATCAACCACAGTGTTCACTGGAATACTTGTTATCCTTATCTTGTAATTTGATCCGACCGGAAGAGTGTTCGGTAAAGTCCACATGAATGATCCGTCGCTTGCCGTAGAATCAGAAACAGTAAGCTCAAGCGTCGAAGCCCTGAAAAGCTCGATCTTGACATCTTCTGCTAGGTTGTCCTGCCACTGTATTTCGTATTCCGAGTCCATATTCCATATTTCTCCGCCGTTCGGAGTTGTTATCTGGATAAACGGAGTACTTACAATGTCGAATCCTGAATTACTGTAATCGGAAATTGTCGTTTGAAGCCCTGTGATCTTAATAAGATAATCCGTAGCAGTCGGAAGATCTTCGGGTATTGTCCATGTGTACGATGCGTCGCTTATCGTGTCGTTGGGTACCATATTGCTTATCGTGTTTACAAAAGTGAAGCCTTTATACAGGTCGATCTGAAGTAAAGAATCTTCCGTGTTGCTTGTCCATCTTATCTCCTGAACACTTCCGCGGTTCCAGCTTTCTGATCCGTTCGGAGCGTTAACTGTAATCTGCTGGGTTCTTGTAACTGTGACCAGAATAGGATCGGAAGACCCCGCATTAAGCGCGTTGTCATAAGCTTTTACATAGATCCAATGCTCGCCCTCTTTATCCACAGTATCCCACAGGTATTCATAGTTTAAAGGTGTAGTGTCTGTCCACTCCAGAATGCTGTCAACATAAAATTCAATTTTGGTTACGCCTACATTGTCAGTTCCGTCGGCAGTTATCAGAAGTGACAGTCCGCCTATAACGGAGGTGCTGTCTTCGGGAGCTGTGATCCATGCGGTTGGAGCCGTTACATCAATTCCGGAAAATACCACAAGTACTGAAATCTCGGCAGATGATCCGGAATTACCATCAGCATCATAGGCCGTTAAAAACATTTTGTGCGGGCCTTCGAGACCGGTCGGCGACCAGACATACTCATAAGGATTTTCTGTGGATGTGCTGTCTGTGCCGACAAGTACGGAATCAATATAGAACTCTACTTTTGTTACAGCTACATTGTCAGATGCGCTTGCAGTGATGGTATAATTTTCGCCGCTCGGAATTTCTTCGCCATCAAGCGGAGCAGTAAAAGATACTGTGGGAATTGTTGACGGGTTGGTGCTGCTGTCATCATCTGAGCAGGAAATGAAGATTCCCGTAAAGGCAATCATCACAAAAAGAAACGCCATTAGTTTTTTGAACATAATTCACTCCAATTTTATTTAACTTGAAAATCAATATACGACAATTCGGTTAAAAAATCAAGTTCTAAGGCTTTTTTGTTTCTTTCTGCCTTAACGCTTCATATAAAATTATCGTGGCGGCCTGATTGACGTTTAAAGAATCAGCTACGCCTTTCATCGGAATGCTGACTAAAATGTCAGCATTTTTCTTCATGGATTCTGATAATCCGAATGCTTCCGATCCGACAACTATCGCTGTTTTCTTTGTGAAATCAGCATCTGAATAGACCGTTTTGCCGTAAGGATCGGCTGAAACTATCTGAAATTTCTTCGATTTTAAATATGCGATAGTTTCATCTGTCGAAGCTTCGATGATCTTCTTTGAAAAAATTGTTCCGGTGGAAGCTCTGATGACATTCGGATTCCTGTAATCGGTTATTTTATCCGCCAGAATGATAGTATCAATTCCGGCTCCGTCAGCCGTTCTGATGAGCGCGCCTAGATTTCCCGGTTTCTCGACTGATTCGGCTATCAAAATGAATGAACATTCAGGATCAATGTCCTGTAAATTCAACGCCTGAAATTCGGCTTTTATGATTATTCCGAACGGTTCATTTTTATATGCTATTTTCTCAAAAACAGCTTTGGTAAGATAATAGATATTATCAGTTAATTTCGCGATCTCGTTTAAAATATCCTTTTCGTACCTTCCGAAAATCTCTTCGCAGATAAAAGCATCCCTGAATTTGATCCCTGCATCTATCGCCCTCGTGATCTCCCTTTCGTCCTCTATAAGGATATCATTCGCCGAAACTTTTCCGTTCTTGTCCCTGAATCTGACAAGCTCTTTTATCTTCGGGTTCTGAAGGCTCGTTATCATCTCTTTCATTTTACATGCCTCTTACTTTCGTTCCAGATCGCGTCAAGTTCTTCAAGTGATCTGTCCTGCACTTTTCCGCCTGATCTTTCGACTTTCTCTTCAATATAATTAAATCTGCCTATGAATTTGTTGTTCGCCTTCTGAAGCGCATCCTCGGGATTTACTTTCAGCTTTTTTGACAAATTGACCATCACAAATAGTATATCGCCTATCTCTTCCTCAATGTTAGCTATATCGTTCTTTTTGATCCCCTTTTCAAGTTCTGTGATCTCTTCTTTAACTTTTTCAAGGATATCTACCTCGTTCTGCCACTCAAAACCTACCGCCCCCGCCTTCTGCTGTAGCCTTAATGACCTAAGAAGCGCATTAAAACTTCTCGGAACTCCGTCAAGTATCCTTTTCTTGCCTTCCTTTTCCTTTTTTATGATCTCCCAGTTGTTCTTGACCTGATCGGGAGTTAAAGTCTTTTTCTCGCCGAATATATGCGGATGTCTCCTTTCAAGCTTATCTGATATGCTTTTAGCTACATCTTCGATGTTGAAACTTCCGCTTTCATCTGCTATCTGGGACTGAAATACTATCTGAAGCAAAAGGTCGCCGAGTTCCTTCTTAAGCTCGGAAGGTTCATTATCTTCTATTGCTTCTATAACTTCATAAGCTTCTTCAAGAATATATTTCCTCAGACTTTCATGAGTTTGTTCAAGATCCCACGGGCAACCCTCTTTTTTATCCCTCAGCTTTTTCATAATATTTACAAGACGCTGCATTTGTTCCATTGTTTTCTCCGCATTTTAGAAAACCAAATATAAGAAATTATTGAACAAATATCAGTCAAAATCGTATTAAATTTGACATGAACACTTTAAATCGTTATTTTACATTGTGAATAAACTGGAGTAAACTATGAAAAAAATTATCATTGCTGCACTTACGCTGCTATTTGTCTCATCATCTTTCGCGATATCAGGGCAGAAAATAATAACAAATATCAAAGATAACTACAAAAAGATGAAGACTTTTGAAAGCGATTTCACGCAGATCCAGATGTGGGAGCTTGCTTCCGAAGAAAGCAGGGTCAGCGGTAAACTTTTTATGAATTCCGATAATTCATTCAGGGTTGAAATGCCTGAAGGTGATTATATAATCAGCAACGGTAAGACAGTCTGGAGATATTCGACGGAAAATAATCAGGTGCTTATAGAAGATGTAAAGGATAATGAAGAATCCATGATACCCGGAAAACTTTTCTT
>DMTS01000087.1:0-3723 GCA_003477045.1 Candidatus Delongbacteria bacterium | reverse complement strand
AAGATCAACTCAGAGATCAGCCCCGACAAATTTAATTATGTTAAGAAGGAAGGGGTCGAAGTCATCGATCTTAGAAAGAAGAAATGATAGTCAGGGCCAATTGTAAACTTAATATTCACTTAAGGGTGACAGGAAAACTGCCGGACGGTTATCATTCCTTAGAAACGATCTTTCAGGAAATACCCTTTTACGACGAAATCGAAATTACCGACCTTGAATCAGGCCTGATAGAGTTCGTTTCGAACGGCATAAAAATACCTGACGGCGGAAACAATATCTGCACAAAAGCCGCGGATATCCTTAAAAGAACTTACGGAATAGATAAAGGGTGCAGAATCGTCCTCACAAAAAATGTACCGATCGGAGCGGGTCTGGGCGGCGGATCGTCCGATGCAGCGGCAGTTCTTAAAGCCCTGAATGTACTCTGGGGTCTGAAACTTGATTATGCCGAACTTGAACATATCGGTTTAAAACTCGGCGCGGATGTTCCTTTTTTCATAAAAGGCGGATGCGCCTGGGCGGAAGGAAAAGGTGAACTTCTCACTCCTATGGAACCGCTGTTGAAAAACGGTTCTATCTTACTGATATATCCTCAGATACATATCAGCACTCCCGATGCATACAGAAAACTGAATTTAAACTTGACAAATTTATCTAATAATATTATATTTGCCGAAGTCTCAAAACCGGGTGTATCCCTAAGCGGTATTCGTGCGGGACTGACAAATGATTTTGAGAGTGTGGTGTTCAAAGAATACCCTGAAATAGGTCGTATCAAGGAATTATTGCTTTGCGAAGGTGCGGATTTCGCGGCGATGTCAGGCAGCGGATCGTCTGTTTTCGGATTCTTCACGAACGAAGATATGATAAAGAAGCTGATCGGCAAGTTGAACAGGAACTACTTTGTTAAAGCCGTAAAACTATAGCGGAGGACACATTGGAAATAACCGAAATCAGAGTAAATCTAAGAGACGAAGAGAAATTGAAAGCTTTTGTTCATGTAACTTTCGACAATGCTTTCATAATCAGAGGTCTGAAAATAATCAAAGGCAAGGAAGGCCTGTTCGTATGTATGCCGAGCAGAAAACTTCCGGACGGTACTTATAAAGATATAGCCCATCCTATAGTGGATGATTTCAGGATAAAACTTGAAAAAGAGATCCTCGACAAGTATGCTGAAGAACTGTCAACCCATGTCGAAGGCAAAAGCACTGGCGGATCGGCGGAAGACGATTAACATTTTTTAAAAACTGGGGTATCGCCAAGTGGTAAGGCTCCGGGTTCTGGTTCCGGCACCGGGGGTTCGAGTCCCTCTACCCCTGCTCATTAAAATAATATAGATTCCCATAAGTAGAGGGGTATCGCCAAGCGGTAAGGCACCGGGTTTTGATCCCGCATCCGGAGGTTCGAATCCTTCTACCCCTGCAAAATTTAAGAAACCTAGAAAAGAGGCGACTCAAGATGTCAGAAAAATTAGTAGCTCAATTAAAAAGCATAGATAGCAAAAGAGTTATCAAAGCTAAAAGAAAAACAGGTCTCATTCCTGTAAATCTTTACGGACCCGGAATAAAGAACAGCCATTCGTATTACATGAATGAAATCGATCTTAACCGCGCGGTCAAATCCGGTAAAAAGATACATGAGATCACTTCGGAGATCGGTGATTTCAAGGTCGTTATGAAAGAAATTCAAAGACACCCCGTATCATGGAAACTTGTCCATGTTGATCTTTTATCTCTCGCCCCCGGCATGAAAGTCACAGTTAAAATTCCTGTAAGATATGTCGGCGTTCCTTTCGGCGTAAAAAACATGGGCGGAGTATTGATCGAGAACTCAAGAGAAGTTGAGATCGAAGCTATGGCGGAATTTGTTCCGAATGAAATTATCATTGATGTAGAACCTCTTAAATTGAAAGATACTATTCACGTATCCGATGTTAAAAGAGACAATATCAAATTTGTGTCTCCGGCGGATATGCTTCTGGCCAGAGTAGGTATAACAAGAGCAGCAGTTTCTGACGCCGGCGGAGCAGCAGGCGCGGATGTTCACGCAGCTGAAGGCGGCGGAGCAGCTCCGGTACCTGCAGCGGCAGGGAAACCCGGCGACAAAGCAGCAGCGGCACCGGCAGCAGCAAAGCCTGCAGCTAAACCCGCAGCAAAGAAATAGAACGGTAACATTGAAATAAGAAGAAGCCATGCAGGTAATAATCGGTCTGGGGAATCCGGGTAGCAGATACACTGACACCTGGCACAACCTGGGATACATATCGGTTGACCGTTTTGCTCAAAAGCATGGATTGTTGTTTAAAGCCGGAAAAGGTAAATTTTATGCCGCCTCCGGCTTTTTCAATTCTAAGAAAATCCTTTTGGTAAAACCGACAACATACATGAATCTTTCAGGAGAAGCAGTTTCAGAAGTGATAAATTATTTTGAAACCGGCTTAGAAGATATTCTTGTGATCTATGACGATATAAACCTCCCGCTGGGAACTATCAGAATGAGAAAATCAGGAACTGCCGGCGGTCACAACGGGATTAAATCCATTATCAGCTCACTTGATACTCTCGATTTTGCCAGACTGCGGATAGGATTCAAAACGGATCAGATCAGCTCGATCCTTGCGAACAATCCCGCTGTCCTTCCCGACCTTGTCCTTGCAAAAATACCTTCGGTACTTCACGAAGACATCCTGGTCTCGATCGATAAAAGCGTTGATGCTCTGGAATACTTTCTTGACAACGGGATCGACAGGGCAATGAACACATATAACGAAAAGAACTTGACATAAAGACAAAATTTAATTAGATTTGGCGCGTACAAAATTCTTGCCGGGAACATTATGTTTTCGGCCTAAGACCAAAAGAAGGAGGTAAAATGAATAGGTACGAAACTATGCTGATCATTGATCCGACCCTCGATCAGGAAAAGATCGATTCCGTTATTTCCCGCTACACGGAAATGATAAAAACGGACGGAGAGATAATCGCTGTTGATCAGTGGGGTAAAAAAAGGCTTGCATACCCTATCAAAAAGAAGCCTACAGGTTACTATGTGCTGTATAAATATACGGCGGGAAACAAAGTTCCTCAGAACCTTGTGAACGACATGAACATCAATTCTTCCGTCCTGCGTTATATGACGCTTGTTGTGGACAAAAATGCCATGAAGCAGGAACAGCTTGACATTGCAGGAGCAGGCAGGATCAAAAAAGAGGAAGAAGACAAAGAAGCTGCAGCAAAAGAAACCGGTAACCTAAGCTGAGGAATTTAAAATGATAAAAGAAAAGAAAAAAAGAATCTGCAGATTTTGCGAGGAAAATGTTGTTTACATAGATTATAAGAACGACAAACAGCTCACAAAATTCACTACGGAACAGGGAAAAATAATTCCAAGAAGAACATCGGGTGTTTGCGCAAAGCATCAGAGAATGCTCACAAACGCAATTAAAAGAGCAAGAATTTTAGCCTTAATGCCGTTCGTTGACAACACCGCAAGATAAAAAGGAGACGAAAAAATGTTTATTATATTAAGACAGGATGTAGAAAAGGTTGGCAAGGCAGGCGAGGTTATCAAGGTAAAAGACGGTTTCGCAAGGAACTTTCTTATTCCCAACAATTTTGCTTTTCCCGCAACCGACGCTCACATGAACCGTTATAAAGAAAGCACCAAATCCAAGGGATACAAAGTAGCTCAGCTGAAAAAATCTGACGAATTTCTTAAAAA
>DMTS01000163.1:20803-27836 GCA_003477045.1 Candidatus Delongbacteria bacterium | reverse complement strand
CAGTTTTTCGGCAATTACCCCCGCTGAAAGATCCGGGTCGGCAGAAAGCGTCTTAATGATGTATTCTTCCGCGCCTTTTCTTTCCCACTCTTCACTGAATCCGAGTCCGGATTGGGATATCCCGTCAGTGAAGGCTATTATCCTGTCTCCCGCTTTGGGCTTGAACGAGACCGAATAAATTCTTTTGCCCTTTTGCTTTTCGCCTTTAAGCTCAATATAGCTCCATCCGGGGTCAAGCGCAGATGAATTTCTGACTATCACGGGTAGCGGACTGTCGTAAACTATTATATCTGCCCATTCAGAATTTCTTATATCTATAATAACAAAAGTGGAGTAGCTGACATGCCTCTCGCTGCATTCGGGAAGTATGTTCATTATAAGCTCTGAAGCTTCTGAAATATCTTTGTGTTCCGTAATGAAATTCACCGCCATTGATGCAGTGAGGCTTGCGAGAACATTCGCTTTGATGCCGCTTCCCATTCCGTCAGAAAGCACGGCGATCTTCCTGTTCTCTTCCTTAATGAATTTTTTGGAGATCACATCGCCGAAAGAATGCTGTCCGTTCTTCGATTTCTGAAAGTGGTCAATATCAACGAATATTTCATTTTTTTTCATTGTCCGACAGAAGCCTGATGACCGAACTTAATACATTCTCGGTCTTTGAGGCATTCTCTCCCAGCAGATAAGCTATTTTTTGTACAGTATCGAGGTTTTCCCTGATCACTTCTTCGGCTCTCTTTCTGACCTCTTCATTCTTTACGTCCGGAATGCTCAGGTCAAGAAGGATTGCGCCTGCGGTCTTATTTTTTTCGATTGTAAAAAGCGATATCTTGATCTTTTTATTGTTCACTTCTATATCTTTTGAATAAAACTCTTCTCCGCTTTCAATGATCGTAGAAAAAATAATGTGGTGCGGAAACACAGCCCTGAGATCGGCTCCCTTTAATCCCTGATTGATCTCTTCAATAATAGCGACATCTTCGCCCATGAGGCGGGCAAATGCAGTATTTGATTCAATTATTATCAGGCTGTCATCAACTATCACAAAGCCTGAAGGCATTTTCTTTAATAGAGACACTGACAGTTCTGCCGTATTTTTTGCAACAGCCAGTTCTTTATTCTGTTTTACTCTTTCGGTTATATCAAAAAGGATGCTGACAAATCCGGCCGTTCTGCCTTCTCTGTCGGTAAAAACAGCTTTATGAAGTTCTATTGTAATATCGTCTCCGCCCGGATACTTTACGACGGTTTCAACGACCTGTTTTCCCGGGTTTTTAAGAAGGCTTGCGTTTAGCTTGTCGTTAAGCTCGTTATAAACTTTATTGTCTGAATATTCGGGCAGTTTCTTATCTTTTATGTCGAATCTTTTGATCCCTGCGATATCTTCATAAGCCTTGTTGCATCCTATCGCCTTTCCTTCCTTATCTTCATAAATGATCGGAGCGGGTACGGCATCTAAGATCTCCTGATTCAGGAACAGGCTCTCCCTGAGTTCTTTTTCTTTTCTCTTTAACTTATCTATGACCTTCTTTGAAAGCTCCACGCACTTTGAAGGAGTTTCCTTCCCTTCAAGCATAGCAGCAGCAAAATCCCTGCATGTATCGTATCCGCAGCCTTTACAGTCGATCTCATCCTTTTTTTCGAATATTTCAACAAAAGTAAGCGCCTGCTTTATCTCTGTTTCGGTATATTTTTTCTTCGTCTTTTTTTCCATAGGTCTAATTTAACAATATTTTCTTAACAAGAGAAGATAATTTTTCCAGATCGACAGGTTTCTGCATAACAGCTTTTACATTCGGAATGTCTATATCAAATATCTCCTGTCCGGCTGTAGCTATGGAAGAAGTGATAACGATAGGAATACCTACTTTTTCATCGAGCATCTGCTGAGCGAACACGAACCCTTCGTCAGGCTGATCCATCATCACGTCAACTATTAGAAGGTCGGGCTTAAATTCTTTTATTTCTACCCTTCCCTTTGTTGTATTATATGCCGTCCTGATCTGGAAACCCTGGCTTTTGAAAAAAGCACTGTAGGCTGTAATAATATCCGGATCGTCGTCAATTATAAGAATTTTATTCCCCACAGTATCCCCCTATGTGTATTTTTTTATATTTACCATCAATTCGTCAAAATCGACAGGCTTTTGAAGTATTGTCTTTATGTTGAGCTGGCTAACATCTAGAATATTCGATGTAGCTTTTGCTATCGAAGACGACAATATGACCGGAACATTGATGTTCCTTTCTTTCAGTTCATTAAGGAACAGAAATCCCGAATCAGGATTTTCCATCATTATATCAAGTATGATCAGATCAGGATTGAACTTATCTATCATACCGAGCCCTTCTGACGAGTTCATCGATGAGCAAACTTTAAAGTCATTTTTCTTGAGTATTGCTGTATATGCTTTTACCATATCGATATCATCGTCGATCACAAGTATTTTCTTCTCCTTCGGGCAGGCTGCTTTTTTTTCCGCGAGAACTTTAGCGAAATACGAAGCTTTCTCGACCGAAGTAGTTATATCTATTTCTTCGAGAAAAGTATTTTCAGGCAGATTCAGAGGGGTCGCTGTGTAATTGATCACCGCTTTTATTCCTGCGCATACCATAACATCGGCGATCTCTTTTGAGCTTTTGCTTGAAGTCGAGATCATCCCTATAGATATCTTCTGTTCCTCTATTATTTTCTGGAGCATATCTACATGATAGCACGGAATTCCATGGTAGTTCTTTCCGCAGAGCTTATCATCTATATCAAAAAGCGCGGTTATCTTCAGCTTCTCGCTTTTATCCGATAAAAAATTGACCAGAGCTTTTCCAAGGTTACCTATTCCGACTATGGCTATTTTCATTCCTTCTTTAGTATCGAGAATTTCACCGATGCTTTCGAGAACACCTTTGGTTTCATAACCTTTTCTGTTGCTCCCTGAATATCCTATATACATCAGGTCCCTTCTTACCTGAACAGAGGTTACATGAGCCATTTTCGCAAGGTCGTGCGAATAAAAATATTCAGTAGCTCCGGCGCTTAATTTTTTCAGAAGTCTTCTGTAGATAGATAGCCTTTCAATAGTTTTTCCGTTTATCGCTTCCATACTTTATCCCTATTTATTTAATATTACCGAGAATACGGACCCTTTGCCCGGCTCTGATTCAACATTCACTGATCCGTCATACATCGAAATTATCTTTTTTACAGTGGAAAGACCTATCCCGCTACCGGAAATATTCATTGTCTTTTCATTTTTGATCCTCGAAAACTCTTTGAAAAGCCTTCCGATATCTTTTTCTCCGATTCCTATACCCGAATCACCGACAGAAAACTTAACGGTCCCGCCGCCGGTTGTAAGGTAGATCGTTATCTTTCCGCTGTCAATATTATATTTTATCGCATTTGAAATGAAATTATTAACGATTATTTCAATTTCCGTCTTGTCAGCCTGCATTTCTACTTCAGCAATATTCTTTTCTACAGTAAGATTCCTTTTTAGTATATCTTCGCTGAAATTTGCAAGAGACTCGTTTATAACAGCATCGACTCTGACCGGTGAAAGCTCCCGCTTTTTTTCGCCTGATTCTATCCTGGTAAGGTCAAGAAGGTCGAAAATAAGTTTCTCCATGTCCTTGATCCTGATCTGTGATCTCTTTATAAACTCGTCGTAAGCCTCAATATCATTGCCGGCTATTCTCTTTTCCATCAGCTTCAGATAATTGCTTATAGCTGCTATTGGCGATTTAAGCTCGTGAGAAAGGATCGATATGAACTGGAACCTGATCTTTTTCTTTTCCTCCTCGAACTTTTTCGCCGAGTTTGTCAAAATAAAGTGTTTTGATGCCTTTAATATCGCATCTTTTAGCTCTTGCGGGGTGAACGGCTTGGTAAGAAAATCATAAGCTCCGTTCTTCGTCGCAGACACTGCAGTTTCAATTGAAGCAAATGCCGTGATCATTATTGTTAATATATCATTTTGAGATTCATGCAGCATTCTTAAAAGATCGACCCCGTGCATTCCGGGAAGCTGATTGTCGAGAAGCAGTAAGTCATACCGCTTCGCTTTCATCATCTCAAGGCCAGCCTCAGCGCTTTCAGCGGTATCGACATTGAAAGAATAATCACTTTCAATATAGCTCAGGCTCATTTTAAAGTTTCTCAGAGCTCTTTTTATCGATTCTCTGATACCTTCCTCATCATCGATCACAAGTATGTTTATCACTTCCATTATAATTCCTTTATTCAGAGTTTTTAGGCAGAGTAACTATAAATCTGGCGAATGTTTTACCTTTTGAAGCGTCGGCATTAGATTCTACGAGTATCTTTCCTCTGTGCATTTTTATTATTCCGTAAACAACTGCAAGCCCCAGTCCCGTACCTTTACCCATCTGTTTGGTCGAAAAAAATGGTTCGAATAGCCTTTTCTGATTTTCTTCAGTAATGCCGGGACCCGTATCTTCGACGATAAATATGACTGCCTGCTTATCTATACCTGTCGATATGCTGATGTCGCCATTTGATTTCATGGAATCGACGGCATTATTTATGAAATTAACAAAAACCTGTATCATCTGGTTTTCATCGAGCTCCACTTCAAAATGCGGGTTTTCATGTGTGATAAAAATATTTACGGTTTTAGGAATAATCACGCTTTTTTTCACATTGTCAAAGAAAGCACTCAGTTTTACGCGTCCTTTGTTCAGCTCATTTTTCCTGGCGAAATTAAGCAGTCCGGAAAGTATCGTCTTACACCTGCCGGCCTGCGTGGCTATAGTATCAAGATCCTTGTATATTTCGGATTCAGGATCGCATTCGTCCTTTAAGATATTGCTGTACATCAGGACAACGCCGAGAGGATTGTTCACCTCATGTGCGATTCCGGCTGAAAGCTGACCCATCGTCGCGAGTTTTTCAGAGTGCTTAAGTGCGTCCTGCATTGTTGCAAGTTCAAGATCCCTAGTCTCAAGCGCTTTCAGATAGCCGTGGAATTTTTCTATTGCAATGAAATATACTATGATCGAAATGCCGAGTACTACAAGAAGGCTGATCAGAATAGAGGCTATAATAAGGTCTCTTATCAGGTCTTTTGTCTCCTCGCTTTCGTTTACAGCAGCGCAGATATAAAAATCAAAATCTTTAAAATAGTCATAGGCGATTATCTTCTCCTCATTATCTACCTCGGAAACGAACCTTTTAACATGCGACTGATCCTTAAGAAGTTCGTTTTTCTCGCCCATGATGGTTTTAATGATACCCATGCTTTCCCAGTCATAACCTTTGTCGTTGTGATTGATAACCATTTTGGCAGATCCGTCGAATACGAAAGGATAGCCCGACCTGCCGATCTTAAGCTCGCGAAACTTCTCAGCAAGCTCGGGAAGATCTTTTTCTTTTGATCCGACAAATAAAAGACCGGTTGTTTCACCTTTTTCATCCTTTATTGAGCTGTATCCGGTAATGTACCAGTCATTAACAACATAAGCCCTTCCGAAATAATCCCTTCCGTCATTTATCTCTTTAAAGATAGGAGAATCAAAGCCGATGACCGTTCCAACGGCTCTGTTTCCGTCATCATTCAAAACATTTGTAGATATTCTTACGAATCCGTTTTCTGTTTTCTGGAACACTGTCGCCTGGCATCCGAGAGTGGCTTTGATCTTATCAACGAAATCATAGTTGTAATGAAGTTCTTTTTTATTTAAAAGCCATTTATTGACTTTTAATTTTTCGTAATCTCCTGTTTCGGGATCGATCAAAGAGAAATCTATTTTCTCATCTGATATCCGGAACCCCTTCTGATTGAAAAGCTCCTTGCTGATCCTAAGATTCTTTTTGGCGTGTTCCATTTTAAGCTCATATTCCCTTTCGAACATTTTCATCAGGGACTGGACTTCAAGGCTGAGATAATTTTCTATAGAGTCGTAAATGTTGTTTTTTGAAAGATATACTGAAAAAAAGGTCATAGCGGATACAGAGAACACTATAATAAGAAGTATAGGTACAAATATCTTTATCTTAGCCTGAAAGTTATTAAGCCTCTTGTTAAAGAACTTCTTAACTTTTTTCATCTGTTTATCCGTTTGTACGAACAGATCGTTCTGTCTCAGGTTCTTATTCATATTCTTTAATTATTTTAGAAACATCTTCCTGTTTAACCCCGCCGTAAACCTTCTCCCCGATCATTATTACCGGGGCGAGACCGCAAGCGCCAATGCATCTTAAAGTATTCATTGAAAATTTTCCGTCAGGTGTAGTCTGACCGTTTTTAATTTCAAGTTTACTCTCAAATTCTTTGAGAACTTTCTCAGCTCCTTTTACATAACATGCCGTACCCATACATATAGATATCGGGTGTTTTCCCCTCGGTTCCATAGTAAAATATGAATAAAATGTTACTATCCCGTAAACTTTTGCCTGGGGCACTTTTACGGTTTCTGCAATTGCAGCCTGAACTTCTTTGGGAAGGAATCCGAAATGGTTCTGCGTTTTATGCAGAATCGCTATCAGATCATTCGGATCATTTTTGAATTCGCTGCAGATCTCAGTTACTTTCTCTTTTATTTCATTTTCCTTTATTTGACAGGCCATTTTGATCTCCGCATTTTTACTCTATTATTATGGAATTGAATTTGCATTTCTGGTAGCAGGCGCCGCATTTAATGCATTTCTCCTGGTCGATCAGATGAACTTTTTTAACTTCGCCTGAGATCGCTTCAGCCGGACACGCTCTTTTACATGCGCCGCAGCCCACGCATTTCTCAGGGATTATTATATATTTAATCAGAGCTCTGCAATGTTTAGACCTGCATTTTTTCTCTGTTACATGCTCTAAGTATTCATCATAAAAATTATTCAGAGTTGACAGTACCGGATTCGGAGATGTCTGGCCAAGCCCGCATAGAGACGCTGATTTTATAACCTCGGAAAAATCCTTTAATTTTTTAAGGTCCTCAACTTCGCCTTTACCGTGGGTTATTTTATTCAGAATCTGGTACAGAACTTTGTTCCCTTCCCTGCAGGGAACGCATTTTCCGC
>DMTS01000163.1:0-20754 GCA_003477045.1 Candidatus Delongbacteria bacterium | reverse complement strand
TTCCGCCGCCGATATCGTAGATAAGTTCTCTTAAACTCGTTCCCATAGGAACTTCCACAAGGCCGACATTCTTAACTTTTCCTGCCAGTGCGAACACTTTTGTGCCTTTCGATCCTTCTGTTCCGATCGAAGAGAACCACTCAGAACCGTTATTTATAATCGCAGGAATGTTTGCAAAAGTCTCGACATTATTCACATTCGTGGGCTTTCCCATATAACCTTTTTGAGCAGGATAAGGCGGTTTCATTACTGGCTCGCCCCTGTTCCCTTCCATAGACTTAATTAGCGCAGTTTCCTCACCGCATACAAACGCGCCTGCTCCGTATTTGAGCCCTATATCAAAATTAAAACCTGTTCCGAGTATGTTCTTCCCAAGCAAGCCCGCTTCTCTGGCTTGTGCCATAGCTATTTTCAGCCTTTTTATAGCCAGCGGGTATTCTGCCCTGATATAAATATAGCCTTCATCCGCACCTATTGCGTATCCGCAGACAGCCATTGCCTCAAGAACAGAATGCGGATCGCCTTCGAGCACCGACCTGTCCATGAACGCGCCCGGATCGCCTTCATCCGCGTTGCAGATGACATACTTTTTTTCACCCGGAACGGCTGCCGCAAGTTCCCATTTTTTTCCTGTGGGAAATCCGCCGCCGCCTCTTCCTCTCAGACCTGACATTTTCATAATTTCAACTACTTTTTCTCTGCTTCCGCTCAAACATTTACCGAGAGCCGCATATCCGTCTTTTGATATATAATCCGCGATATCTTCCGGATCGATATGGCCGCAGTTCCTCAACGCTATTTTAATCTGTTTGCTTTTCATTTTAATTTCCTTCTATCACGCCGTCGATTGTTTTTCCGGTTTTTATATAGTCCTCGATTATCGATCTTGCCCTTTTTACATCAACTTTTCCGAATACTACCGGATCTGAATCCGGAAGAGTGACCTCGACCGTAGGCTCTGAATGGCAAAGTCCCATGCAGCCTGTTGACCTGATCATAAATTCAAAAGGCTGTTTAGGCATTTCTTCTTTAAAAAATTCCATGACTTTCCCCGATCCGGAGGCGATACTGCAGGTAGCCATTGCTATGCATATCTGCACTTTCTTTTTATCTGCCGATGACTTGATCTTGAGCTTTTCAGTCAGTGTTTTGAGGTCGCCTATGCTTTTTATCGCTTTCATTTTACTTCCTGCTTTTA
Organism: Candidatus Delongbacteria bacterium; assembly: GCA_003477045.1. Lineage (GTDB taxonomy): Bacteria > UBA4055 > UBA4055 > UBA4055 > UBA4055 > UBA12480. Next base: position 19,556 of record DMTS01000163.1, on the reverse strand, counting down.
TACATTATATTATCAGTTGCCTGACGAATATTTTTTTACATTCTCAACCAGTTTATCAAGATCCACCGGTTTCTGCATTACTACTTTGGCTCCGAGAGAATAGATATCAAAGTTCATCTGGCTTGCTTTCGCGATCGAAGAGCACAGGATCACGGGAGTCTTCAGATTTTTGTCATTCATCTCATTGAGGAATTCAAAACCTGAATCAGGAGTTTCCATCATAACATCCAAAACTACAACATCAGGTTTTTCTTTTTCCAGTTTCGCCATACCTTCTTCTCCGGTCATCGCCGAGATCACTTCTATACCGTTGGCCTCGAGTACAGCTTTATAGGCCGCTATGAAGTCTATTCCGTCGTCGATTATTAGCGCTTTAGTTGTTTTCATGATACTCTCCTTTTTTGATTGTTCGCTTTGTTTTCAACTGTTAAAAATTTAACAAATAAAAAGTTGCAAGTCAAGTGTTTTTTTTAGTTTTTTTTAATTGAGGTACTTAGCGTTTTTACTATATATAACTTTTATTATTTTTTGCTTGATTTCCCGAATTAATTTCATTATTTTGCTTATAACAACCACGGAGGATATTATGAAAGTGCAGACTATTCTTGATCAGAAAAGCAAAGTGATCTTTTCAGCCGACCCTGAAACGACTTTATGTCAGGCAATGGACATGATGCTTGAAAAGAATGTTACAGCTCTAATTGTCATGAAAAATAATGATCTTGAAGGTATAATTTCTCAGAGAGATGTTATGCGTATCTGCCATGTTTCCGCCAACAGCCCGAAAGAGCTGAAGGTAAGGGACTTTATGACAAGGTCTGAACTGCTTTATACCTGCGGCCCGGACGACACAATTGAAAAACTGATGGATACAATGACTGAAAAAAGGATCAAACATATCCCTGTGTTAAAAGAAGATAAGCTGGTCGGCGTAATATCAATAGGCGATATCGTAAAAAATCTGCTTGACGCAGCAAAATCCGATAATAAACTTCTTAACGATTATATATCCGGAAATTATCCCTCATAAATTCCATGTTCCAAATTTAGTCTGCGGCTTAAACTCATTATCGTTTTTAAGCCGTATTCTTTTTTAGAATTTATCGAGCTGTCCTTTCTTTCGTAATAATAATAAGCATAGTTCCCGACAGCCTGCATAACTCTCAGACAGGCGAACAGATCGATACCGGATTTAAAACTGTCAATATCGCTGTCAACATGGCGCGCGGAATTAAAATATGTTCTGGAAATATCATCTTCCATACCTTCATATTTTACCGTTCCTGAGCTGTAAATGAACGATGCGAGATCATAATAAAAAGAGCCTTTTCTTCCCGACTGAAAATCAATAAAATAAAGCTCTCCGTCTTTTAACATTATGTTCCTTGTCTGGAAATCCCTGAACATAAAATATTTTTTTTCGTAGAGATCGGTTGATGAAACAATCTGATTTATAAACATCCGGAATTTAACCGGATCGTAATTTTTATGAAATCTTTTGAGGAAAAATTCTTCGAACCGTTCTATGTCTTTCTCCATATACTCTTTTGAGAATACTGAACCCTGATAGCACTTGGAATAATCTATTTTGTCATACAGTTTTGTCTGGATCACAGGCAGTTTCTCGATGATCTTCGCGTAGATTTCTTTCACGGCTTCAAGATTACCTGATCTGACCATTTCATCGCAATAAGATTTAGCCGTAACATCGCCAAGATCACTTAAAAGATATGTTCTGCGGTCATCAGATACGGAAATAAACTCAGGAACCTTAAATCCGTTCTGCTCAAATGTTTTCCTGAAGCTTAGAAAAGCTTCGTTCTCAGAAATATCGGGACCGTAAACAGCGATCACCGAACCATCTTTGTGTTTAACTCTATAAATTTCCCGACGTGAATAATCTCCCTTCAGATTTATTATTTCAGGGTCAGACAGGCCTGTTTTTCTGCATAGATCTAAAATATTCTTCATCAGAAAAACTTCTTTAGTATGTCATTCTTAACATTGATATACATTATATTTTCAGTTCCGGCATCTTTTCCTACCGAAGAGGATATCCCCGCTCCCTGAATGAAAACTACCTTTTCGTCATCACGAAGGTAAAGCAGATATTTCCTCAGAGCAGGCGGTATTTTTTTATCGCTGAGCACCTTGCTTATTTTCTCGGCTTTTTTCTTACCGAAAGGAATGAAAACATCATTTATGCTTATCCTGCCCATACGCAGGTCTCCTTTCACTTTTGAAACGTCAAAGAAAAACTCAGACCTTCTCTTTTCGCTCAGCCCGATCTTAGTTTTATTACAAAATCCCTTTTTATTGATTATGATTATATTATTTCCGTGAGTCGAGACGGAATAATCCTCCGTCTGAAAGATCGAGCCTGATTTTTTCTGAATAACATCGTTTATCATAGCGGTTTTGATCCTGTCGGGACTGTACAGGCAGCCTGTGCTTTTGAATGCTTTTTGAAGAATCGAGGTTCGCATGGCGGGTTCAAGACTGACAAACCCTCTGCGATCGACAACGGAAAATCCAGCTGAGCAGTGCACGATTTTTGAAAATGTTTTTTCTGAGATTTTATCTATAAAATCTCTGGCTTCCGTAACTGACCTTGAGAAACCGTTCAGTGAATTTTTTACATCTCTGTTAAGTTCTTTTTCGATCATCGGAAAAATTATATTTCTGATCCTGTTCCTTGAAAATTCCGTTTTTATATTCGACGAATCTTCCACATATTCGATTTTATTTCTTTTTGCATAATCCGAGATTTCAGATCTGGTGAATTCAAGAAGAGGCCTGATAAACTTACCTCTGGTCTTTTTTATTCCGCAGGCTCCCTCAAGCCCAGCGCCCCGCATTATGTTGAAAAAAACCGTTTCGGCATTGTCATCCGAATGGTGCCCCTGAGCGATAAAATCAAATTTTCGGGCTATCATTTCATAATCCGAATACCTGAGTTCTCTTGCCGCGGTCTCGGTAGAAATACCTTTTCTTTCTGCGTAACTGATAACATCTAGACTTATTATAACAAGATCGATCCCGTATCCTGCGCATACTTTTTTTACAAATCTTTCCTCAGAGACCGATTCTTTACCTCTAAGATTGTGGTTGAAATATACCGCCGCCGGTTTTGAGATCAGCTCTTCTCTGAATAATTTTACGGTCAGGTCGAGAAGGGTTCCCGAATCCGCTCCACCGCTGTATGAGACCGCGATCCTTATATTTTTATCGTAAGGATCTAGTCTCTGAATAAATTTCTTGTAAGAATTATACATTACCGCCCGAAAATTAGTTTTCCTTTTTTGATCACTGTCTCACCGCCGAATCTGGCTCTGAGGATATAAATGTAAACTCCGTTTGACGGAATATCCCCGTCATCGTCTTTCCCGTCCCAGAAACACTGCTGGTAGTTGGCTGCGGGATTAACCATTGTATCACCGATGATCTTAACCTTTCTGCCGTTTATAGTATATATCGTGATAGTATAAGATTCCAGATCGGCCTGAGAATCCACCGCGAAACCGAATGTCGTTCCTTTTTTCCTTATGGGATTAGGATAGTTGAGAAGGTTGCCTATACGCGCGCTTGAGTTGTCGCTCTCCTGTATCACTTCAAAGGACTCTGCTTTTTCGCTGTAATTATTGAAAGCATCCCATGCTGAAATTTTAATATTGTGATTTCCGGACTCCAGAGATGAAGGCTGATAAGATGTGTGCCCCTTTTTATAACTGTCTGTGTCATAAACAAAATAAGGGGTAACATCTGACATTTCTCCGTCTATCTCCATTATTATTTTATGGCCTATACCCCCGGAAGTGTTGATGCCGTTCGCGTCAGATATCTCTGCGAATATGACCGGGCTCTGCCCTATCGGATCGCCTGTTATATAATTAAGACTGTTGAAACATATCTTGATATCGGGCGGAATTGTGTCGCTGATCGTGATCGCTGCATCCCCTCTTATAGATACGCTGTTTATTGAACCTGAAAATTCGTCGCCCGACAGATTATAACCGTAGAAAAGGACTTTCCCTTTATTATCTCCGTAAGTCAGGTCCTTGGGAAGAATAAATTCAGCTGTCGAACTGCCGTTTGATATCGTAGAATTGGCAGAAAGTATAGCTTTTCCCGGAAGAGAATAAATTATGCTGTCAGTCCCCTCTTCCCACCTTTCTGTATTGAAATAAGCTCTTCGTACTTCAGAGTCGATTATCGTCGTATTCAGATATCCGTTCGTGTCAGTGACGCCTGGTGAAAGCGATGTGTTAAGGCTGGAAATTATCGAATCCAGTACAAGAGTATTAAGCTCGATGGAAGGTTCCGATTCGACAATGGCTTTGTCGTTAAAGAACATTAGAGCCGGATCTCCGATAAGCATATAACAGCTCGAATTCGAAACGGGATAATTGTTCTTACCTGTCTTTAAAGCTTTACCGATAGTCAGCTTGTTAACCGGATCAAAAAATTCGGCTTCGAAGATCTCGCCCACGAACCCTTCGTTCGATCCCGAATAAACAGGACCTACGCTGTTTATCAGACCTATGCTTCCCTTATTTGGGCTTATTAGCATCTGTTCCGCGAGATATTTCACTTCAGGATCATTAAATACTCCGAACGAACATGTCGCGCCGATCATAAAAAAATACTTCTCATAATTATTCACATTGGCAAAAGATGAAGCGGTGAAAAGCCTTTCGTGGGCAAGCTGCATTGGAGCCCCGTGCCCCACATAACAGAATACATTGAAGCCGCTCTGAAGTTTTCTGGACAGCTCCTCCTGTGCCAAAGGCTTAAGATATAATCCCGTAGCTGATGAGAATTCGAACGGGAATTCTGTCGAATAGAGTTTCTCGGTGTAATAGTATCCCGGTATTTTTGTATAGATCCTGCTCTCAGTATTATCGATATGCTCAGTTTCGTACCATCTGTCATAATCCGGATTCCTTTCGTCGTCAGCGACCAGAAGTATTTTCGACTTCTTTATTCCCGGGCTGTTATTGTTGATATATGAGACTGTTTTGGATACGACATTTCTCAGTTCTGTCAAGCTGCTCACAGTAAACCTTCCTAAAGCTATATGTTGCGCAGGAAATGTCGAATACAGGTTTGCGTAAAAGTCATCTGATCCTCTTCCGGTATTAGCGCTGTATGCCGGATCAGAAGTATAAATGAAATTCTTTTCGGGAGTGCCTGTTTCGTTCTTTATGTAGCAGTTCCCGTCACCTGCAAGCAAAATATATTCAGTTCCCCAGTTCTCGTATGCGTATTTGATGAAATTCCTCGTTGCGGCAGGTTCCTGATATCCTCTTCCGAACTCATTAGAAATATCATCAATATTTACGACCTCTATGTAAAACCCCTCAGTACCGGCTCCGATATGAGCCTGAATATAATTCATTTCGTCATTTTTGAAAAAATCATAGAATTCCGGAGGCGAGATTATTACCATACCAGCATAAAAAGATCTTGAGTGAAGACTCTGGGTAGCTGAATTATCAAAAACGCTGATCTGCGCAGGGGCTTTATATGAACCCGAAAACAATAAATAGGAGTTAAAATTCTTATCTGCTGTAATGTAGCAGAAATCGCTATTCAAAACCGATGCTCTCACATTAAGCGGATCCGTAATGTCGAAAAGCTCCTGTCCCGAGGAATTATCTAAATTCAGTCTGTAGTTTAACGACGAATCGAGCTGAGCGCTGAAATATTCATCGGCAAGACCTCCTGTCACTCTGCCGTAATAAAGTATGTCGAATCCGTTATAGTATTTAGTATAACCGGTTTCAATGTTCATCATGCTGAACCGGTTAACGGATCCCGAATTAAACAATCCGCTGTTATAATCCTTTTCAAACGAAAGAACATAGGAAGTGGTGTCTGAGAGCGAATTATTGTTTATTGAATATTTTATTCTTGCAAGATTCTGTGATATATCTGCGGCATGATTTACTTTTAATTTTATAGGATATGTTGCGTCAATATCTTTCATTGCGAATTCTACGCTTTGGGTCTGAAGCGGCTCCACCTTAAAATTATACCATCTGAATGAATCGTCAGCCGACAGAAGACTGTTCCTTTTTTCAGCGAAAACATGCCTTTGAAAAACACTTTTTTCTGTAAAAACAGAAGGAGATGAAGAAAGCTCTGCCATATCCTTACCGTCAGATGGCGATCCGATCCCCAAATCAATCCAGTAATAGGTATATTCAGAATACTTATTGAAATAATGAGTGGAAACTGTTGAGTCTCTCTGCGTTGTCTGCGTTCCGTAAAATATTATATAATCACTGTCCTCAAAATAACCGTTGCCGTTCAGATCGACCACTTTTCTCGCTGTTTCAAGTGCCCCGTGGAAAACATGATACAGAGAATCAACAGGGTTATTCTCTATATCTTTTCCGGCTCCCGAAAAAACTTTTATTCTGCTGCAGAGCGCTGCAGACAAGTCCGCTCCTGCACTTCTCAAAATTGACCCTGTTACCTTATATATTCCCTCATCTTTTATCTTAAGTTTCATCCATTCGGTCTGCCTGTCGAGGAAAGATTCCGAAGTCTGTTTTTTAAATTTAACGGGATTATTCAGGGCATAATCAAGATTGATCAGAGAATTCTCAAAAGAATCTTTTGCTTTTTTATTTTCCGCTTTCGGATTCTCGAAACTCCTGCCGAATTTAACTTTGATATTTACCCCGGTGGAAAGTACCGCTAAATCTTTTTTGACAGTAAGGGGCCTGAAGATCACTCTATAAATATCCATGTTGTTCATACGGCCGAAGTAATTCAGCTCGGCGGGCTTTAGTTCTCTATCTTCCCTGTTCTCCGGCATTTCGTACGATGAAGTTATCAGACCGTTCTTACCTTTCCTAAATCTTTCGAAAGTTGCAAGTTCTGATCTGTTAAATGTTTGCGTGCCGTTCAGCGAGTAATCTAATGAAGGGCTGCTTCCTTCCGGAACAGCGAAATGAAATGTTTTCTCAAAAAACTCAGTTTCCGGATAATGACCTGCCTTCAGATAATCATCGGGGAAAATACACTTCTTTATATCCTTACCGTCAATTTTTTCAATTTCAAACTTAAATCCTGTAACAGTCTCGTTTATCTGAATTCCTGAAGATTCTGAAAGTATCGAAGTGGCTCCCGAGCAAAAAATGGCGAAAACGGTCAGTGCAGCAAATAAATTTTTTTTCAATTTTTTTCTCCTCTGATCTGTTCTGATGTTTTACCGAACCTTCTTTCCCGCTTCTGATAATCGGCTATTGCAGCAAGAAAATCCTCTTTTCTGAAATCCGGCCAGAATTTGTCTGAAATATATAGCTCGGTATATGCGCACTGCCAAAGCAGAAAATTACTGATCCTCAAATCCCCGCCTGTCCTGATCATCAATTCTGGGTCAGGTATGCTCCCCGCATATAAATAAGTTTTGAATATATTTTCGTCTATGTTTTTTATCCCGTCATTAATTATCCTGTTGACAGCTTTTACGATTTCTTCTCTCCCTGAATAGCTGATCGCAAGGAAAAGGGTCATTCCCGAATTGTCTTTTGTTTTAAAGATCACATCATCCAAAGATTTTCTTGCGTCCCGGGGAAGATCATCAATTTCACCTATCGGAACCACTCTTACATTCTTTTCCATCAGCGAATCGATCTCTTTGAATATCGTTTCAACCAGCAGAGCCATAAGGCAATTGACCTCAAATTCAGGCCTGTTCCAGTTTTCTTTGGAGAAAACATACAGCGTGAGATATTTTACGTTGAGATCAACGGATGCTTCGATCGCATCTCTGGCGGAATTAACGCCTTCATTATGCCCGTTCACCCTGTTCAGTCCCTGCTGCTTTGCCCATCTGCCGTTGCCGTCCATTATTATCGCGATATGGGATGGTATCCTCGATCTGTCTCTTGTCAGGTCGCTGTACTGAATTTTTCCGATGTTCATTTTTTTTCTCACTGTTTTAAATTCGTTATACGGGAATTTAATCAAAGTTTATCTGCTTTCAAAGGAGTTTAACTCACACATTTGGAAAAAGTTTAAAAAAAAAACAGGTCAAAAACCTGCTTTAAAAAAATATGCCAGTGTTCATTACTGATATTTCTTCGCGTCTTTTGCTCTTCCTACTTTTACAAGCGCTATCTGAATATAATCTTTTATCTTTTCCTTATATTCAGCAGAGAAAGTCTCGAATTTCGGCTCGATAAGTTCAACTATCTTCTGATATTTCGCTGCGTCGTTATAAAAAACTGTCAGAAAATAAATAGTTTCCTGATCATTCGGATTGATCTGTATTATCTTTTCAAAATTCTCTATCGCTTTGTCAGTAGCTTTATTTTTGCTGAATAGAACTCCCTGATTGAAAAGAATGTCAGTGTTTTCGGGGTCAAGAACTATAAGCCTTTCGTAGAAGGGCAAAGCTTTGTCATACTCGTTTTTGCCTTCATAATGTTTTGCAAGCTGCAATAGAGCTTCTTTGTTGCTCGGATCAAGCTCAAGCACTTTATTCAGCATTTCAACAGCTTTTTCAGTTTCCGATTTTTCAGTATAGAGGTTGTAGAGATTTATATAAACCGAAACAAGATTTTTCATATCTGATTCGGGTTTAGCGAAAGGTATAGCTTCGTTGAATTTCTCAATCGCTTTGTCCTGGTTTTTCAGCTGAAGATAAATTGTTGCGATTATATCTTTCGTTATGAAATCGTCATTTTTATATTTGTCAGCAAGCTCAAGGTCCGCAAGAGCCGCATTGAACAATTTTTCAGCCTGTTCAGCTTCAACAACCTCCGCATTGAGGAGTTTAACAGCCTTATTGAATTTGTCATTGATCCCGGATCCTCTCAAAGTTCCGAAAGCTTTTATTGACATATTATCTATATTCTCTTTCTCATAAACAGGATCAAGCGATTTTACTTTTGCAAAACTGTCGTACATTTTCGCCCAGTTTTCCTGTTTGAAATGTATATAGCCTTCAAGATATGCCGCTTCAACATTGTCAGGCTGCTGCTCGAGAACAAGGGACAGCTCCTTCTGAGCTTTCTGCATATCATCCCTGTTCATGCTTATCTTCGCTTCTGTAAGGTGAGGATTGGTGGGTGCGCAGCTCTGAAAAATCAATGAACTTAGAACTATGGTCATCACTACTAAAACTATTTTTTTCATTTTCACTTCCTTAAATTTAAGTTAAAATTAGCCCGAAATATAATTTCTTGCCGATTATTAGTCAAGGAAAAATACAGTTTTCAATTTAATTCAAAATCTGTTATATTTAGCGTAAATTATTATCAGGCGGGAAAATGGATATCGAAAAATTTGACGGACTTGAAGAGATCGAAATGATAGTTCCCTCTATCAAAACAAAACAGAGAATTGACAGATACATTTTCTCATTTTTAAAAAATATCAGCAGAAACAAGATCCAGCTTCTTATTGACAATGGCTATATAAAAGTTAATTCACAAATTACAAAATCAAATTATACTGTTGCGCCAGGAGACAGGATACTGATCAATCTGCCAAGAGCGGAGAAGAATGAAATACTCCCCGAGGAGATTAAAATTGACTTTGTTTATCAGGACGAATACCTCGCTGTTATCAACAAACAAGCTGGTTTAGTAGTACATCCGACTTACTCCGCCTTGAACGGCACTCTTGTGAATGCGCTGATGTTCCATTTCGGTGATGAACTTTCGTCTGTGAATGGAGAGTTAAGACCCGGAATAGTGCACAGACTCGACAAAGATACCACAGGCCTTATGGTCGTAGCGAAGAATGATCTGGTTCACAGACCTCTTTCTGAGCAGTTCGCCGATAAGAGCGCATCTCGCGAGTATATAGGAATATGCATAGGAAAACTTAAACCAGATAAAGGTAAAATAGAAACTCTTTTGCAGAGATGGCAGAAAGACAGAAGGGTGATCGTAGTATCGAAATTTGAGGGCAAAAAAGCTGTGACGAATTATGAAACGATCGAGGAATTCAGGAAATTCTCGGTCGTAAAATTCAGTCTTGAAACAGGCAGAACGCATCAGATAAGAGCTCATATGAAGTATCTCGGTAACCCTCTATTCGGTGATAAAACATATGGCGGCGATAATTTAAAACTTATAAATCTTCCGAAAAATCAAACCGTAAGGCTGAATGACATGTTGAAACAGCTTAACCGTCAGGCTCTACACGCAAGAAAACTCGAATTTTTCCATCCGGTTCTTAAGAAGAGAATGTCCTTTGAATGCCCCGTGCCTGATGATATGCTGAAAACAATTGAACTGATCAGGCAGTATGAATATTGAAAAATTTTAAATTGCATAATAAGTTTTTTGATAATATATTTGAACCCTGTGAATAATAAAGGTGGAGGTTAGGCTTTCCGGCTTAGAGATTTATGAATAAAAATACCGTTATAAATAATTTGGTAATTACAATTGCGATCTTAATTATATCATCCTTGAGCGCAAAAGAGGTAACAGACCAGTATGGCAAGACCTGTCATACAGTAAAGATAAATCAGGATATGGTAGAATTCGTTAGGATCAAGATAGATAAGATTTTCCTGTATAAAGAACCCGATCTGCAAGAGCCTCTGACCTCTTTGGAAAGCAAGGTATTTGTACAGCTGCTTGACAGGGACGGAAAGCTTTTAAAGGTAAGAGCTTTCGTAGGAGAAAATTCTTCAGTAGAAGGCTGGTTAAACAAAGCACAGGTTTTTACTACAAAAGATATGATTGACATTTTTTACGGCGAAGATTATGATGCCAAGAATAAGGAAAAGGAGATCGTAGATGTCGATCTCAACACAACTTCGTGGATTATAAAAGATGTTGCGAAACTATATTTTGATCCCCTTCCGGAGAGTGATTTCAAATATGAGATCTACCTCGGTCTCAAGCTTGAAGTAAAAAGGCAGCATGGTAATTTTTATTTCGTTCAGATATACAACAGTATTCTGGAGGAATACCGTACAGGCTGGGTCAGGATCGAAGATACGGGATCTATGGAATTCTTCGTTCAGGAGTTCGAAAGAAGAAAAACAGAGTATATTAGCGCGATATCCGAGATGGACACCCAGATCAGCCTGATGAACAATTCGATCGTAAGCACAAATAAAGAAATCGGTGAACTTGAGATGAAAAAATCATTGCTGGAACTTAGTAAATACGAATCCGGAAGAACGATCGAGGATCTGAAGATAAAAAAGAGATCCGGAGAAGACGAGGAAACTAGAAGATTCAGCGATTATATAGCTAATGTAGAAGAAAAAATCAAAGAATACAAATTCGAGTCAAAAGAATACCAGGCGAAAATAACATCCCTTGAAAAAGATGTTTTCAAGTCGAACATGGATATTGACAAATACACCACCCGTATCGAAAAACTGAAGAAAACTATAGCGAACATTAAGGCTGGAGTAATTGAAACAGAACCTGTTCAGATAGTTTACACTTATGATGAATATGAAGATGAGGAAGAAAAGAAAACGATACAGCTTCCTCCTAAAGAAGAACAAGCTGCCGAAGAAGATAAATGCAGTGCAATAAAAGATGAACTGAACGGAAAGTCCGAAAGATTCGAAAAAGTAAGAGCTGAGATGTCCGGTCAGATCACCAAAGCTCAATATAATAAACTATACGAAGAGTATATGTCAACCTGGTCGGATATCGGAAGACTGAAAAAAGAACTTGCATCATGCGAAGTAATGTCAAAATCGCAGCATATCGCACTTTACAATGAAGCTTTAAGTCTGAAGAAAGATGAAGAATATGATGATGCTCTCGAGCTTTTATACGAAGCGATAGAATTAAAAAGTGATTTCGATGAAGCCTACTTCCAGATAGTATCGATCCTGATCACCCAGGAGGATGACAGGGCGGTAAGTCAGTACATTGATAAGATCAGCGACGAGGAAAAAAGAGGTAAAATGTACTATAAGCGCGCACTGACAGTCAGAGATAAGAATCCGAAAAACGCTCTTTCTTATCTTCAGAAAATGGCCAGATTTTATAAACCTGAACTTGCGTATTACCATATCGGTCTGATCTATTCGGAGAAATATTCAGATTACGAAAATTCAATAAAATTCCTGAAGAAAGCTGTCGAGATCGAAAACAAAGACCCGAAGACCCTCGAAGCCCTCGGTGCGAACTTCCTTGAACTGAAACCTCCTAAGGGAGAAGATAAGAAAATTTATGTGAACAACGCTTTAAAATATCTTGAAAGGGCTTACAAAAATTCCGCAGAATACAAAAATAAAGATGTTCTTTGTGCAAGGCTAAGTCAGGCTTATAACCTCTCGGAAAATTTCACTGAAGCGCTCAAATATGCCGAAATTTCGATCTCGATCTCGAAAATTAAACCGTTCGGGTTTGGAAATCTCGAAAAAGGAAAAGCTCTGATAAATCTGGGAAAACAATCCGAAGCAAAAAAATACCTGCTTGAGGCCAAGAAAGATATAACCACGAGAACAGAAGCTGAATTCTGGCTGAACGAGCTGAAAAAATAAAAATACTTAAATCGCTTATTAGTGCTTGAATTATGAAAGTCGTAGAATTAAAAGATTTAAAAAATATTCCCGTATCATTTACCCTCGGGTCCTTTGACGGCTTTCATAAAGGTCATGCGGTTCTGCTGAACAGATTAAAAACCGCAGCGGATCTGAACGGATCGGGTACACTTGTAATATCATTCTACCCTCATCCAAGGCAGGTTATCGACTCTGAGTTCAACCTTAAACTACTGAATGACAGAGATGACAAAATGTCGATCCTGAAATCATTCGGAGTGGACTATATCCATTTTATAAATTTCTCAAAGGATTTCGCTGCAACAGGATTTGACGAGTTTTATGAAAACAACATCTTTTCAGTTTTAAAGGTTAAAAGTATTATTATCGGAGAAAACCACGGTTTCGGCAGGAACAGAAAAGGAAACAGCGCACTTTTGGAAGAGATATGCAAAAGGCATTCCGTTGAACTGATTAAAGTTGAACCTGTCAGCTATAAGAATGCCTCAATATCGAGCACAAGGATAAGAAACTGCATTGCTGAAGGAAATTTTCATGAAGCTAACACTATGCTTGGATATGAATATTCTCTTAGAGGAATAGTAGAAAAAGGTAAAGGAATCGGAAAAGAGCTCGGATTCAGCACGGCCAATATTTCTTTGGCGAAAAGCGAAAAAGTTGTTCCGGGCAACGGAGTTTATCTGACAAAAGTTGTTGCTGAAGGAACCGAATATTTCAGCGTCTCAAACTGCGGACACAGCCCGACAACAGCAGGCATTGACTCTCCCCTTCTTCTTGAGACTCATATCTTCGACTTTGACATGAATATATACGGCAAAGAAATTAAAGTCCGTTTCATAGAGAAAATACGGACTGAGCAAAAGTTCCCTTCTACCAGGGAATTAAAAATAGCAGTTGAAAAAGATATAAAATTTGCTAAATTTCAGATTAACAAGTACAGAGAAGCGAAATGAATATACTGATCATGTCGGATACTCATTTTTCAAAAGGATTTTCGCTTAACAGCAATATCATGCGGCATATTTCCATATCCGATATGATAATTCACTGCGGCGACTTCACAAGCAGGGAGTTCTATGACTTTCTGAATACCTCAAAAAAACTGATCGCAGTAAAGGGGAACAATGACAGCCAGCTTTCAGAGATTCTTTCTACAGAAACTAAAGCGGATATAAGCGGATTCGGAATAACTGTAGTTCACGGTCATTTTGTAAGGCTTGAAACCCTGCGTCACAAATACAGTGATTCTGATATAATAATATTTGGCCACACGCACCACCCTTTTGTTGAAAACTTTGAAAATCAGCTCATTATCAATCCCGGAAGTCTGACCGAAAACAGATATCTGGATTACAACACTTTCATGATGATGACTTTGAATGAAAATCAGAAACCGGTCGTTAACATTTTAAAAACGGTTTAAGGAGGCACATAATGTATAAATTCGGGTTTTCTGAAACTGAAGATCTCAGAAAAAGAGATATAAGCGAAGAACAGGCTTACCAGCAGCTCGGAATTTTCGAAAAAGGAGCCCCTTTTGCAGATATAATCGAACCGGCATCTGTTGAAAAAGGCATAAATGTAATACCTGAAGACAAATTTTCTTATTATATGGATATCTTCAAACTTGCGAGAAATGCGGGAAGAATTACTAAATTCGTTCCGGCATCAGGAGCTGCGACAAGAATGTTCAACGATCTCATCAAGACCGGCAATAATGAAGTCAGCGAAAGCGCAAAAACAACACTGCAAAAGATCAGGTCATTCCCATTCTTTATGGACCTTGAGAACCTTTTCCTTTTTCATAACATGGACCTGGATTCCGTTATCGATAATTCCAACTGGAAAATTCTGACAGATTACCTACTCTACGAAAAAGGACTGAATTATGCGGACAAGCCAAAGGCTCTTTTAAAATTTACAAAATACAACGGGTATTCCAGAACAGCCCTTGAAGAGCATCTTTATGAGGGTATCTCGCTTACCTGTGACAAGGAAAATGTTGTAAGGCTTCATTTTACTTTTACAGAAAAATATATTCAGAAAGCCAGAGAGATAATATCTGACATGAGAGAGTATGCCCCCGGAAAAATATTCAGCGTGGATTTCTCTGTCCAGAAACCTTCCACAGATACTATTGCAGTTTATATCGACAACACTCCGGTCAAAAACGAAAAAAATGAGCTTTTATTCAGACCGGGAGGTCACGGAGCCCTGATCGAAAACCTGAACGATATAAACGGTGATATTGTAATAATCAAGAACATAGATAATATCGTTCACGAGGATCACAGAATAGTCTCTGATGATTACAACAAACTGCTTTGCGGATATCTTATAGAGATCGAAGAAAAGATCCGTTCCTTTTTGAATAACTCACAGAATTGCGGTCAGGATATGATAGAAGAGATAAAATTCATGTCGAGAAAGCAGCTTTTTACAGATCTTGACAAATGCCTCCATGGAATGTCGGAAGTTGAAAAAAGAGAATATCTTTACAGATATTTTAACAGGCCGATAAGGGTTTGCGGAATGATAAAAAACACCGGAGAACCCGGAGGAGGCCCTTTCTTCGTGAAAAATAAAAAAGGCGTTTCGCTTCAGATAGTGGAATCGTCGCAGGTGGATATGAACGATCCTGAAAAGAAAGCTGTATTCATTAATTCGACTCATTTTAATCCCGTGAACATCGTATGCTCTCTAAAAGATCATTTTCATGACAATTTCGACCTGAATAGTTTTGTTGACAAAGATTCGTATTTCATCTCAAAAAAAACCTATAACGGAAAAGATATAAAGGCCCTCGAGCTTCCTGGCTTATGGAATGGCGCAATGTCAGATTGGATAACAGCATTCGTTGAAATACCGGAAGAAACATTCTGCCCTGCAAAAACCGTCAACGACCTTTTGAAACCGGAACGATTCTGTAAAGAAGATATCCAGGCGGAAATACAATGAGAATAAGTTTCCTGATAAAAACTTCCATTTTTTTGATTTTATTATTGTTTCAGTTTGCAAACGGAATAGTTTTTTATTCCAACCCGGAAGATCTGTCAAAATATGCAGCTACCGGCCTTTATCCTGAAAACAAATATACTATAAAGATCCCGCTGAACACAAACTGGCAATTCAGATTTGAAGGTGAAGAAGAATGGAAAGACATATACATTCCTTCAGCCTATGATAATTTTGATCCCGGAAAAAACATTTACTTCAGAACGAATTTTTTTATTGGAGGGAAAAAATCATCCGACCGCAGCTACAAACTGGTTTTCTATGGAATAAATTATAAATGTAATGTTAAAGTAAACGATGTTTTCGTTGAAAATCATTCGTCCTTGAATTCATTTGAAGTCAACCTGAATAAAAACCAGCTGAATTTTTCAGAAACAAATACACTTCTTATAGAAGTTAACAACAGGCTCACAAAAAATACGATACCTTCGGAAATGCAGGTTGACGGCTGGAGAAATTACGGCGGAATATTCAGAGATGTTTACCTTCTGATAAACTCTCAGACATTCATCTCAGGTGCCGATATTAAATATTATTTTAATGCGGACAGGAGCAAAGTCAACGCAGAGATCACAGCCAATATCACCGATAATAAATTCATTAAGGTGAACGAAACTGATTCGGTTCTTTATGAAAACAATATCTATTCGTACTTCCAGATAATTGACCTTAGCACTAATCAGCCGGTTCTCACTTCGCAGAAAAAAAATATAACCGTTCAGCGATACGACAGCGACAATGTAAAATTCAATTTTGAGATAACAAAGCCCAAACTGTGGTCGCCCGAAGAACCGAATCTGTATTTATGCTCGATCTATCTCGGTAAAATTGATGAAGCAAATCAGGAAAGCGAATTCAACAGATACGACATCAATTTCGGCTTTAAAGATCTTAAGATAACTGCGAACAAATTCTATCTTAACGGAGAAAGATTCTTNNCTTGACCTGTGCGACAAATACGGTTTATTCATTTTGGAAGAGCTGCCTGTAAATTCAGCCCCCGCTGCTTCGGTAAGGGACAAAGATTTTATAAATCATTCTCTCAGCATTTTGAGCGACACAGTTATAAGGGACAGGAACCATGTGAGTCTTTTCGCCGTAGGCCTGGGATCCGGTTACAATGTTTACGACCTTCAAACTGTGGATTTTATAAAAGATTTGTCAGACAGGGCAAGAGAGTTAAACGATGAGCTTTTTACTTTCATTACATCCGAATTCACCCAGTATGAAGAATATTATAAGCTGACTGATTTCAATATGATATCGCTGACGAATTATCTTTCGGAAGTTGAATATAAATTTTCCCTTAAGAACATAGCGAGAAAAGCTGCATCCAAGCCTATAATAATCAATAACATCCTCACGAGGGTTTATCCCAAAAACCAGAACGGATGGGCAGATCCATTTAGCGAACCCGCACAGGCAAAAAAGCTGCTCGAAAGTTATAATTCTGTAATGGAGGAGGAAGCGATTTCGGGATTTATGGTCGATTCTTATAGAGACAGGCGCAGCGAAGTATCCCTTCTTACGAATCAGCCCGGCGATGACCTTTATATCCTCAGGAACGCGCTGATAGATTATGACGGCTACGAAAGACTTTCGTTCAGAGTGCTTGACGCTTTATTTAAATCCAGAAAAGCACCAACCCTGGCTCAGGGGGAATATGCGAAAACTGAAGTGAATATTTATTTCATTCTCGGTTTGTTTATTACCCTGCTTTATCTCTATATGCTTAAAAGAGAACATTATCTATTCGTCAACAGCCTTAGAAGCGTTAAAAACCCGGATGCTTTCTTCATAGATATTCGCGACCGGAGAGTGACACAGATAATGCAGGCTTTCTTTATCGGTCTGATATCGGCTTACGGAATATCGGCTGTATTTTCAACGATTTTTTACCAGTTCAGACAGGATGAAAATTTTGATTTCTTCATAACTTATTTCATCAGGAACGACATTCTTAAAAAATACCTCACATTTTCAGCATGGGAACCTCTGATATTCATAGTGTCTTCCATAGTTATGATCATGGTTGTTCTGATAGTAATCGCTTCGTTCTTGAAATTCATTTCCGTATTCTTTAATATGAGATACTCATTCCCGATAGCAGTTTCAATGGTGTTATGGAATTCTATCGTTTATGTTCCTTTAATTCCGGTTTCGGCTGTACTTCTCCGACTGTTCTCTTCAGGCATCGTAAAGTTTGTAATAATCCTTTTTATTATTCAGACTGCATGGTTCGTTATAAGGCTGTTCCAGATTATGGCTGTATCTTTTAAAACCACGCTGCTAAAAGTAGTATGGGTCAATTTCCTGGTAATTGTAGTTTCTTTTCTGCTTTGGACATATTTCTTTGATCTGGATATAAACAGATTCAGCTCATTTTTCTATCTAATAGATCTTCTTGTTAAATAAAAAAGGGCGGTCAGCCGCCCTTTTTTTCTATAAATACTGCTCATCCTCAAAATACCACTCGTTGTAATGTTCGATAGTCTTTATTGCGGTTGCCGCATCTCCGCAGGCTGTGACTATCTGCCTTTGTTTTTTATCAGTGATGTCGCCTGCTGCAAATATGCCCGGAACATTAGTGCGCATTTCTTTATCGGTAATTATGTATCCGCCTTCATCTTTGCTAATTATTGAGGGCACGAATCCGGTGCCGGGCATGTAGCCCACGAATACGAAAACTCCGTCAACCTTGAAATCTGTAATTTCATTCGTTTTAATATTCTTTATTTTTATATTGTTCACTGCAGGCGTTCCTTCGATGGCTTCAACGACACTGTCCCAGATAAAATCTATTTTCGGGTGCTTAGCTGCTTTTTCCTGAATTATCTTAGTAGCTCTCAGCTTGTCCCTTCTGTGAATGATCGTAACTCTTTTTGCGAATTTAGTCAGATACAATCCCTCCTCTACCGCTGAGTCTCCGCCGCCTATAACGGCAACATGTTTGTCTCTGAAAAACGCACCGTCGCAAGTAGCGCAATAAGAAACGCCTCTTCCTATATGCTCCTCTTCGCCATTGCATCCTATCCTTCTCGGAGAAGAACCTGTAGCTATAAGTATCGATTTGGTTTTGTATTCGCCTGAATCCGATTTGATCGTGTGCCCGTTCGTTCCGGCGCCTACTTCAATTGAAAGTACTTCTTCGCTTTTAATTTCGAGTCCGAAACTCCTAGCCTGATTCTCCATCTGGGTAACGAGTTCAGGTCCTCCGATATTCGGCGTTCCGGGATAATTTTCAACTTCAGCTGTTATGGAAACATTCCCGCCGGGCATCATTTTTTCGAGCATCACAACATTCAATTTCGATCTTGCGGCATACATTCCTGCTGTAAGGCCTGCAGGTCCTCCGCCAATTATTATCAGATCGTGCATTTTATATCCTCCAATTCTTATTTTACTACTTAGCAATTTCACTAAGTAATATAAGCAATCACTTTTATGTTGTCAAGAGCATTTCTTCTTATCGACGATTCTTTCATGTTGAAATTACTTCAAATTTCAGTTAAATTTCTGATCTAATTAACTGTGAAAAAAATATGCCTGTATTGCTGATATCACCGCCCTTTGTTCAATTAAACTCACCGTATTCAGCTCTCCCCTATCTAAAGGGAGTTCTGAGCGCAAACGAAATTGAAAGTTCAAGTCTTGATCTCGGGATAGCCGTTGCTAACAGACTGTTTTCAGCTGATGGTCTGAATTTGCTTTATGAAATTATCGCATCAGAGCCTGAATTCAAGAATGAAGATATTGATTTTTTTATTGAGCACAAAAGTGAATATTTAGCGACGATCCAATCTGTCGTCAGCTTTCTGAAAGATAAAAACCCTGCACTTGCTTCTAAGATCATGAAGCCGAATTACCTGCCCGGGTGGAAGATGTCAGAAACTGCAATGCCGCGTGATTTTGTAAACACTGATTACGAATACAGCCGTTATGTGGCCTCGTTGTACATAGAAGATATCTTTCTTTTTTATAAAGCGGTCTGCCCTGAATATGATCTGTCGAAATACGGCGAAAAATTAGC
>DMTS01000162.1 GCA_003477045.1 Candidatus Delongbacteria bacterium | reverse complement strand
GCCGAATGCCCGAAAGGAATTTCCATAAGCAACATCGCCCGCATGAACCGCGATTATTTTATGGCAAAACTTTGCAATGAAAAAGTAGAAGTATAGTTTGTTTTGAAGAATGTTGAAGCAAGAAAAATCAGGTGAAACAATGGTTTTTCTTGCTTTCTTTTTAACCGGTGTGGAATGAAATAAAAACCACAAACCGGAGACCGTCTTTCTTTAGAAGATAAATTGAAATGGTTAAGATACTTTACATTTTTACATTAACACCTCGATTAATTGAGGTGTTAATGAGATGTAATTCAAAATTTGTAACCGGTTTACCTGTGAGGCTGCGGCGTAACGGTTTCCGGTTGCGATTTATATTTAATTCTACCTTGGTAAATTCCGGATAATTAAAAACCATGATTTTTACATCACCTTATTATGTTGGGGCTATTCAATTATACGTTTTGCGTAAGGTGGCTTAATAAAAAAATGTTGCTCTTGTTGAAATTAAAAATTATGAGGAAGACTGATCAGAATGAATAAAGGTGAAATTATACTTTATAAAACTGAGGATGGACAAAATGATTTGAGTGTTCAATTAATGAATGATACTATCTGGTTAACGAAAAAGCAAATGTCTCATTTATTTCAAAAGGACACCGATACGATAGGTCTTCATATAAAAAATATTTATAAAGAAGGCGAACTTCCGAAAAAATCAACTACCGAGTATTTCTCGGTAGTTCAAAAAGAAGGCGAGCGTGATGTTCAAAGAACATTGAAACTGTATTCTCTCGAAGCTATTATTGCGGTCGGATACCGTGTAAATTCCGAGCGCGGTACTCAATTCCGTCAATGGGCGATCACAATTCTTAAAGAGTACATTCACAAAGGTTTTGCTTTAGACAGCGACAGATTTAAGTACGGCAGCCGTTTCAGCGCAAGGTTCTTTGATGAGCTCCTCGAAGAGATACGCGATATCAGATCAAGCGAAAGAATGGTTTATCAGAAGATTACCGACATTTATGCCACTTCGATAGATTATAATGCTAAAGCTGAGATCACGAAAAATTTCTTCGCGAATGTTCAGAATAAGCTTCATTATGCGATCACCGGATATACAGCAGCGGAGATAGTTGCTTTGAGGGCTGACAGCAAAAAACCGCACATGGGACTGACTTCATGGAGAAAATCACCTTCCGGAAAAGTAATGCAGGGCGATGTGACGGTAGCCAAGAATTACCTGAATAAAGAAGAACTGACTCATTTGAACAGGATCGTTTCGATGTACCTTGATCATGCCGAGCTACAGGCGGTAAGAAATAAACCGATGTATATGAAAGACTGGGTGGAAAGGCTTGACGCATTTTTAAAATTCAGCGAATACGAAATTCTGAAAGATGCAGGGAAAGTCAGTCACGAAGTCGCTGAGGAACTCGCTAAGAAGGAATATGAAGAGTTCAGAAAAGAGCAGGATTTCAAATATGTCTCTGACTTCGACAATCATTTAAAAATGCTTCGGGAAGAGGTCGCGAAGTATGGATATGACCAAAGGAGATAAATATGGCATTTTTTGTAGAATATGAACCGGATGACAAGAAAAATTACGACGAATTTTACAGCTGGTATGATCTGATAATCAGAAGATCGGTGTTTTCAGACTATATCGAAGTCGCAAAGATCACTACGGACAGAAGAGGTGAAGGCGCGGACCATGAACAGAATCTTGAATTCTTTAAAAAGAAATTTGAATTGAGAGATGAAAAAGAAAATGAGTATTTTATAGCTGCCCTCAAAGATAAAAATAATCCTGATGCTCCTGAAGAAGTCATCGGTTATTCCCACGTTGAGTATTGTGATTTTGCCAGCGATAAATATAAAAAATACGAAGATATTAATACTCCTTCAGGCTGGTATCTGCTGGGGCTGGGAGTATATCCAAAATACAGAAGGCTCGGGATCGGTTCAAAGCTGACCGACATCAGGCTGAAGTGGGCTCGTGATACAGGCGCGAAAAAGGTTTATTTTTACACAAANNACATACTTTTTCTGACAACTATTTTTAAATTTCAGAGTCTAAGGGCTGTTCAAACTGTTAATTAATATAGGAATCAAACATGAAAATCTCGAAACTGGCTGTTTTAACGGCTCTGATAATACTTGTTACCTCATGCGGTAAAAAAGCGGAACAGAATTATACCGTAAAAGAAGTTAACGGCATCAAAGTTTACTCAAACCAAAATGAACCATCAGACAAAGATCTGAAAGTTGAACTTAAAGAAGTCCTCAAGATAAACGGATTTATTGAAGGCCAGCCGGAAGAAAGAAACATCGCAATGCCTATGGCGGTCGATGCGGATAAGGAAGGCAATATATTCGTTCTTGACCGTAAATCTGCAAGCGTAAAAAAATTCTCGAAGAACGGCGAATTCATAAAAAGCTTCGGAAGGGAAGGAACAGGGCCCGGAGAATCAAGAGAGGTCAGCGCTATGAATATCATCGGCGATACGGTCGTTGTTGTCGATATGGGAGGACAAAAACAGGCGAAATTCGATCTTAACGGCGCTCATATAACCGACACCACTATCGGCGGGAACAGAACTCCGGTATTTTTCAAACCTCTGAAAGACGGTAATTCAGTGGGTGTGATCTGGTATGAAGGCATGGAGAACAGCGAATATTATGTTTCTGTATCATTATCGATAATTGATGATAAATTCAAAGAAATAAAAGTGCTTGATACGCAGAAAAGAAAATTTGTACCCGAGAAGTTTAATATAGCTGATCTGATCGGTTCTTATGCCGTTTCGGAAGATAAAATTTATATCAACTCTCCTTCAGAAGATAAATTCCTTGTTAAAGCGTATGATTTTAACGGGAATGAACTTTACAACATAAGCAAGAATTACAGAAGGCTTCTTATGTCCGCAAAAGAAGTGAAGAGCTTTAACGACGGAATGAAAAAAGTCTTCGGTCTGAATCTTGCGGCGGTTGAAATTGCAAAAAGATCCATAAACGGCATGGAATATGACAAATACGGCAGATTATGGGTAATGACATCGGCTGAAAGAAATGAATCGAACGAGAATACTTTTTATGCCGAACTTTTTAAGGGCGGAGTATATCTTAACAGAATAGAAGTGCCCCAGTTTAAAGGTTCAGATTACTTTGATATCGGACGGCAAATGTATTTCATAGGCGAATTCATTTATCTTCTGGACCTGGAGAATAATGAGATTACGGTTTATAATTATTAATTGCATTTGACATCATAATCACCATGAAGAAAGGTGCGGATGCGGCGGTCACCACGGATTTAAAAGAAAGTTCGGCTCCCCGTTCCCGGATATCTTTTATCATTTTTTTTTAAAAGATTAATATTTATATTACTATTTGTTATGCAGATATAACGAAGGAGTAAGTTATGAAAGAATTAGCGGCCAGGTGCGGGATCTTTTGCGCGGAATGTGAGCATAATATAAATTTGAAATGCCCCGGATGTAAAAAGTGTGAAGGCAGGGTGTTCTGGGGGCACTGCCCTGTTGCGCAATGCAGTATTTTTAAAGAGCTTAAAGACTGTTCGGAATGCGCCGAGTTTCCGTGCGACCTGCTTAAATCATTCGCTTTCGATAAGGATCAGGGTGATCAGGGTCAGAGGATAAAAAACCTTGTCGAATGGAAAAAGATAGGGTTTGATCAATGGCTTGCAAAGAAAAAATAACCGAATAATAAAACATTTTTAAGATAATCTACGCGTGATTCCTAAGTTTTAATTCAAGCGGATGAGGGTTAAGATAAACCTGGTCAAGAAGATATTCAGGCTTGAATTTTCTGATATAATGGTTTAAAAGAGTGACCGGGACGATCTGGGGCACAAGCCCGTCGTGATACTTTGTTATAACTTCGTTAAGCTCGGCTTTTTCGTCTGTGCCGAGATCTTTTTTGAAATATCCCATAATATGCTGAAGAGTATTTGTGTTCTTCTTTCTTGTGGCAGTAAGTTTAAGGTATTTTGAAAGTAAGGTCAGATAAGACCCGTAAACTTCGTCTATGGGATATTTCTTAGCTCCGGCAACAAGTTTGCCGAGCTCCCTGAGACCGGTGTCTGAATGCGACATTATCAGATATTTGTGGACTGTGTGGAATTTGACAAGTTCGCCTACGCTCTTTTTTCGGCTCAGGAGCTCATTCCACCTCTGGAACACAAATATCCTCTCGATGAAATTCTCCCTTAGAATGTCGTCATTCAGTCTGCCTTCTTCCTCGACGGGAAGGCAGGGGAATTTTTGCATGAACGCGTTCGCAAAAATGCCTACACCGGTCTTCTCGGCGAAGCCCTTGTCGTTGTAAACTTTTACGCGTTCCATTCCCGATGACGGCGACTTTGCTTTAAAAATAAAGCCGCAAAGCTTCTTTTGCTTAAGCTGTTCGAGAACCGTCTTCATCCACTTCTGCATCTTTGGCGTGATATCTTTGCCTGACCTCTGAGTAAGAAGCTTTATTTCGCCGTTGACATCGACAAGCCTCATAGCCTCGCGCGGGATGGAAAGTCCGCACTCAACTTCGGGACAGACAGGAATGAAATCGACGAATTCGCCGAGAACATCTTTTAAAAATCTGTCTAGCTTATGCCCGCCGTCGTATCTTACATTGTTTCCAAGAAGGCATGAGCTGATACCTATTACAGGTTTTTCCATATTTTACCGCCTTTTATTTGAGGGCGTATCCTAATGTCATAGAGTGACTGTTATCGCCTTCTTCGTCAGAGAAAGGCGTGAAAGAATAATCAAAAGAGAATTTATCCGCAACAATTCCGATGCCTGCCGAAAAAGGCATTCCTTCGTTCATCGCCCTGAAACCTGACCTTAAGAAAAATCTCTTCAGGTATGAAAGCTCTATTCCGGTAAAGTTCTCGGTCTCTTCATCATTGAAAAGGTATCTGGTGCTGTTCCCTGCCTTAATATCAATATTGAATGAAGTTTCATATACATAGCCGAGCCCGAACAGAACATCGGACGGGAGTTCGGTCTTTTTTTCGTCCAGCCTGCTCATGGTCCCGATATTATTGACCGACAAACCTATATTCAGATTTTTTACGAATTTACATTCGCGAAATATACCGGCGGAACCGGCAAAGCCGTATGAATCCTCATATTCAATTTTCTCGAAAAGATATTTTCCGCTTACGCCGAAATTTATGCCCGAACTGAATTTATAAACATAGTTTGCCGCAGCTATCAGATTTGATGACCCGAATTCGTATAAAGGTTCATCAGAAGGAACATCATAAGCTTCCAGTCCCGATATGTTCAGGTTAGAAAGGATAAATCCGTACTGATGGCTGTCCTCTCTGTAGGATATCGAGAACATGCTCGCTTCGGCATCCTCGAACAGGATCTTGTACGATACGCCGGCCGTTACCTTTTCGCTGCCCATCGCTGACGCCGGATTTAATGCCGCGTTCTCGACCGAACTCGAAAAAAGATAAGATGTCTGGGCTGTCGAGACCTCTTTTGCCGACATTTCAGTCCTTAAGAAATAAAACCCGCTTTTCGCCAGTATCAGCCCGTTCAGACTTATGATCAAGATAATTAAATACTTACCGCTCATTTTTATCCCTGAATTTTAAATTAAAAGAAAAATCTCCATGAAAGCGAGTGCGGATCGAATTCGCTGATCTCTTCCTGAGTATATGAATAATCTATTATCATTTTTCTGTCGAAAAGTTTAAATTCGTAACCGAAACCCGCGCTTAACCATCCGGAAATAGTGCCCAGCCTTAAAGCTATGGCGCTGTTCTGTTCTTCATATCTCTTCGACCATTCGATGCCGAAACCATAACCGTAACTGTCGAATTCATTCGAATTTATGTCTGAATAAACCGCGATCTCCCTGTTGAATTCCGGATACCAGGCAACACCGAGCGAATATGAAGCCGGATAATAATCTGTGGTGGCGGAACCGTCAGTCCAGACCTTTGAGCTGTCCCATGCGTTCTTTCCCTTCACATTCTTTGCGGTTAGTCCGAACACAATGCTTTTGTACTGCGGTATAAAGACATTCAGTCCGGCATCGTAGGCAAAAGTAAGCGAAGTGACGCTCTCCCCTTCCGTATCGAATTCCGGGAATCTCGCCCAGATAAGCTTGGTCGTTACGCCTATCGAAAGATATTCCTTGGGCTTTAAGCCGAAATTAAGATAGAACATATTCTCGTTGTATGAATAAGTTTCGAACATATCTCCGTTCTTGTCCCTTCCTTCTATTTCGTCGGTACCGGAATATAATATTCCGCCGCTTATCACCGCATTGTTCTTTACGGGATGAACATATGACAGATAAGCAAAGCTTCTGTCCATGGAAAGTATTTTCATTCCGGTCAGGATCTGTCTTTCGGTCGCGGATGAAGCGGTTGCGGGATTAAAAAATATCGAATAGGCAGAAATTACGTCTGCGGTCATAGCCCTTCCCAGACTCTCCGACCTTGCGTCCAGACCGTACCTTAAAAAAGAGCCCGCCATTCCNNTCGCCGTCATCCGTCGATATAATGTAAAAGTAAACACCGTTGGCAATAGTCTTGCCGTAATCGTCTTTTCCGTCCCATACGATGTAATGTTCGCCCGGAAGAAAGTTCTCGGAGTTTTTCAGTTTTCTTACTTTTTCCATAGCGAAATTATAAATGCCGCACGACACCTGTGATGAACTTTTAAGTTTGAACTGTAGTTTTACTTCTCCGAATTTTACAGGAGAAAAAGGATTCGGATACGCGTAAGTGTCGTTAGATGAATCCGCAGCAGGCTCATAGGCTTCGATCATTTTCCATGTATTGCCGTCATCTTCAGATACTGCCATGCCCATGCCCGTTCCCGCGAACATTTTATCGTTTTGGTAAAGGAATGAATAAACTTTATCTATCTCTATAAAATCTTTTTTTATGCCCGACCATGCTTTTATATTGTAATTTTCCCAGTAATTGCCGTTATCCGACGATTTCCATAAACCCCTCTCGCCGCATGCAAAAACATCGTTGTTATGAAAACCGAAGCTGTATATCTTTTCTCCTATCAGGCATTTATTCCATGTTACTCCGTTATTGTTCGTATAGGATACTCCGTTGATCTCAGCTGCGTTCTCAGCCAGCCATGTCGCGGCAAAAACATACTCCTTACTGTCGGAAGTGTTAAAATTTGAAGCAATTGCCGTAACGAAATTCCCTGTCAGTCCTGCTGAATATGTGAATTGCTTCCATATCCTTAAGCTGTCAGGCACATTGTAATCAGTGCACAGGTTTATTCCTTCTGCGGTTCCTACCCAGATGTTCCCGCCGCCCGTAATATGGACTGAGAACATTCTCTGATTCATATAATTGAAAGGATCCCACTCTTTATGATCGCATGTAAGAGTTCTCCATGTATTCCCCTGATCATCTGATTTTTGTAGTGATTGTCCAAAACATGCCATCCACAGACCGCCGAGAGAATCACAGGCCATATCGTAGGCTAGTCCCTGGATCGGCGTTATGCCCGGCTGCGGAAAATGCGTCCATGTTCTTCCAGAATCGGCGGACATGTGTACTCCGGTGCCAGTAGCGAGGAAAACGCCCTCGTCTGTTATAAATGAATCAGCCGCGGTCGTCATCCATATATTGCTGAACCTGTCAATCGCGATTGAACTCGATCCTCCGTAACCCGGAACTGAGTTTCTCCATTTCAAACCGCCTATAGTGCCTAATGTGCTGTATCCCATTGAAAATCCTGCGCCCGTCGCGGCGAACACTACCGAATCCGAGGCCGGATCTGCTTTGGGATCTTTTATAATATCAAGAATAAAATTGCTTTCTGCCCTGTCCTGTTCCACCCAGTCTTTTGAGTCTTTACTTTTAAGCCTGAAATCCGTAGGACTGTATGCCGACGCAGTATAGCTAATTAAAAGGGTTAATATAAATGAAACTGCTTTCATTAGTACTCCGTTTTGTTCTTTTTGAAGTCTCAATATAAAAAATAAACTCTCCGGCGATTACCGGACTCAGATTCCCGGCTTTATCTTCCGCCTGAATCGAAAACTGATATGCCGGATCAAGATTCTCGTTATCCACTACTTTGAATTTCGCTGTATAGATTCCGTCGTTTTTTAAAAGATCGCCGCTGTTGAAGGTATAGATATTCTCATTACCGTCATCACGCATATTAACCGGAAATGAGTTCACTGTAATAATTACATTCTTAATATCCTGATACTCCAGATGCCCCTGAGGGTCGTTCGGTTTTACGGTCACGCTGAAGTAAACAGAATCCTGAGCAGGAATAAAAACCGTATCCGGATACTGAAGTCCGTTTAGCGAAGGAGCAAAGTTTCTTATAGTTATATTAGAGAGATCTATAGAAGACGATTCTCCGTACATGTCTGTGGTTTCTATATTAAATCTGTAATTTCTTAATGTCGGGATTCCTGCGGCATAAGTTGAATCGAGATTAAAAATAAAATCCAGCCCCGCATTGCTTCTTTGATATGTATTCTCTTTTAACAGGGTTCCCGAAATATTATATAGCCTGAGTTTAAGATCCTGCTTATCATACGGCTCCACTGTATTATTGCTGTCTGACACTGCCACCGTGACCGTTCTTGTTTCAAAACCGGAATCAAAAATATCCGAATCGGCAAGCCCTGTCACCTGATCTATCTCCGGGGCTGAATTTTTAACCACATAAACAACTCCGGGCGAATCTGAACCGAGAAGTATCGAATCATTCAGGGTATATTCAATATCAAGAACCCAGACTCCCTCTTCGGGAATATCCGCTGCGTTTATACCGCCGGACCAGATATTGTTGGATGCCGCCAGATCGCATCTGAGAATACCGTCGCTGATCCCGTCATCATAAAGATCGATCCTGATCTGATAACCGTCTTTTTCTAAAAAAGCCTTCGTTCCAAAGCCCTCTTCTTTCATATAATCGGTTTCAACAGCTATCCTGAATGTGTAGTTTATATCTTTTAAAAATTGTATCCTGTCGGATATAAATGTCAGTTCGTTGTCAAGTCTGACATAATCCGATTCTTCAGTGTAGCTTACCTCTTCTTCGCATGATGAAAAGAATACTAAAGCGGCGAAAGCGGTCAGCAGGTATTTTAATTTCATTTTGCGCCTGTTTTTATTTAAAGTTGAACGGTTGAAAAATAAAACTTTTGTTTTACAATGTCAACCTAATTGCTTTAAACAAATTTATTTGCTTCCGGTTCAAAATAGTTAACTACATATAAATTATTTTTTAGTGGCAATTAAATGAAAATATTCTTATTTTAACACTCGTAAGAATTTTAAAGGGACGGATAATGGTTACCAAAGCTCAGAAAACAAGAGTTATTACGATGATAGTTATCGTAAGTATAATTTTTTTATACATCATGTTTCTTCTCGTAGGGAAAAAGCTCATGTCGAAAAACGACACTTACTATATCAAACTTCACAAACAATCGGTAACCGGACTGAATGTCGGAACTGATGTTAAATACTACGGGATCAATATTGGAAAAGTGACAGACATCGCAGTAAACAAAGAGAATGTTGCCGAAATAATAGTTACAATAAGCGTAAAAGCTGATACGCCTATAAAAGAGACTGCCGAGGCTAATCTTGCATATCAGAGTATTGCTACCGGCTTAAAGCAGATCGAAATAACGGGCGGAGATAATAAAGACAAAAATTTGCGCCCGAAGCAGTATATAAAGGCAGGTTCGGGACTGTTCGACGATATCAGCGGAAAGGCTGAAGCGATAGCTCAGAAAATTGAACTGCTTTTGACAAACCTTGTATATATCACATCACGGGAAAATTCAAACCGGTTCATGATCCTGATCGATAATCTCGAAGAAAATTCCAGAAAACTTGACACTCTGTTAATCGGCGCTAATGACTTTTTAAAGACCAACAAAAAAGATCTGGCAGAAATACTTAAAAAAAGCTCGGTGATGATCGAGAATCTTTCAGAAGCTTCAGTTTCAGCAAAACACGCTTTAAATTCTTTTAATAAAACTATGGATTCAAAAGAAATGGATCAGGCGGTAAAGAATTTGGCGGAAATAACGAAGAAAATAAATACGAAAGAACTTGGCGAGCTTGTAGCATCAATTAACGCGCTTGTTAAAAATAGTGATCAGGCAGTACTCATGCTCGATAAAACATTCCTTCAGGGAAGAAGCAACCTCCTCAGATCGCTGGAATTGTTTAAAGAAACCCTTGAGAACATAAATGAATTTGCTATTCTGATCAGGGATAATCCTGATATTTTAATAAGAGGTAAAGACAATGAATAAAATTATCCTTACATTTATTGCTGTTTTTATACTGATATCCTGCAGTGTTAAGACAGTGAAAGACTATTATGTTTTATCATACATGCCAGACCCCGACGGACTTCAAAGGTTTAAGGTAACAGGACTTCCTGTCGATGCAAAAGTTCAGGTACAGAATTTTGATATGAACAGGATCTACGACAGAAATTCGATTGTAGTAAGAGAATCTTTGCATAAGCTGTCTTTTGACGAAAAAAACAACTGGGCTCTAAGGCCTGACAGAGCACTGCCTGAACTGCTGGTGTATCATATCAATTCAGCAAATATATTTAAAGAATGCAAAAGCGATTACATATCTACAACACCTGATTACTATATTACCGGCACAATAAACAATATTGAAATATATTCGAACGACAATAACATTTTTGCGCATGTAAATGTCTCTTTAGAGCTTAGGGACGGGACAAGAACGATACTTGTTGCGCATAAGATCGATGCAAAAAGGGATATTAAAAAATATGATATTACATTTTTTGTAAAAACGGCCGGCGAGATATTAAAAGAAGGCGCGCAGGAATTTCTGGTAAAGACCGTAGATTATTTTAAGAGCCAAAACCAATAGAGAGCAATATGAGACCGACTATTCTACTGATAATGATATTAATTCCGCTAAGTATGCTGCATTCAAAATACTCTTCATGGCTCAGCCAGCCGCCGAAGGATCAGATACTTACTGAAACGGTCGATGACCAGCTCGCTTTCGGCAGACTTTTTGTTCCCGTTATGACAGTATCGGAATGGGAACCTTATGTAAGAATTTATGACAGCGCGAACAATACTGTTATAGATGAGTACCGGCCCGGCAGGAGCATCTTTCTAAAACCGGGGAAATACACTCTTTTATTCGGCTCATCTGACGACCCGATAGATATGATCCAGAAGCATTTTACAATATCTGAGCATCAGACGACATTGATCGAGCCCGACTGGTCTGGTCTGATAGTGAATGTCATCAATGAGAACATGGAGCAGGTCAGGTACGGTTATGAGATAATGCATATGGGTTCGGCCATCTCTGCCGGAACAAAATACAGTAAAGATGAAAGCAGCTTCAACGATATAAATTCAACTTGGATCCTGCCTCCCGGAAAATACAAGATCGTTAAGCAGGGCGAACAATACAATACGATAACCAATTTTTCGACATTCGATCTAAAACCGGGTGAACTGACCGAAATGACAGTTGTGATAAATGATATTCAGAATTTTATCGGCGCGGGCGAGATCGGACTGCTTGAAAAATTTGATAAAAGCAGGAAAGCGTGGCGTAATATCCTGAACCTTAAGGGATCTGTTACTTTCAGAAGTTATAATGATGAGATCGAGAAAGAGAATAAGACCGATATCACAACTAAGGCCAAGATCGACAATAAATTTATTTATGACTTAAAGCCGTATTATTTAAATTTCAGACAGGTTTTAAACGAGGAATTCAATAAACAGGACGCTATTAAAGAGTTCAGGGTCAGTCTCGATGAATTAAAATTCTCCAACACAGCAATTTATTATTTTAATAAAGTATTCGGTTTTTACGGAGAGATCAATCTCGACACTAAGATATTTCCGAACAACTACTATGATATTGACGGAGACATAGTAAAGATCGACAGATCAAATGACAGTCTGCTGATCACCGGAGAAGATAAATTCAAGCTTTCAAATTCATTCACTCCTGTAAATGTGGAAGAGAGCGCAGGTCTTAACTTTACTTTTTTGAAATCATCTGCATCAGAATTATATTTGAGAGCCGGATTCGGGTTCAAACAGAATTTTAACGACAATGTATATGCCTCAATACTGTCGTCAGACTCGCTTTATACATTCACGGAACAGGAAGATATTTACTCGAACGGTCTGACCTTCACTGCAGGAGCCGATTTTAACTTCACCAACAGCATTACATATGTATCGATCGCCAACCTGTTCTACAATCTTGACGGAGACAGGAACTATAATTTCTCATGGGAAAACGATCTTTTGTTCAAGATATTCAAATATGTCTCACTGGATTACAGCTTCATCCTGAAATATGATTATAAGGCTGATGCAAAAAATTACATGATATACGACAACAGGCTCGCTCTTGAATTTTCTTACTATTTAAACAGGTAATTTGAACCTAAATGAAATCTCAGAATGAAAATACTATAGTTTTCGAAGAGGATTTCTATAATTCCAGCATAACGGAACTGCTCGAAAAGTTAGAAAAGTTAAAAGCTTCATCCAAATCTAAAATATTGCTCGATTTCAGCAGGACCATAAATTTCGACACACTTTCGGTAGCGATTTTTCTGCACTTTGAAAAAGATAACGGTATAACATTAATTCTATCGGATACGATCAAAAAAGAAATCGCTGAATTTAAGAAAAATATCGCCTTTGATGAAAAAAGAAATGATGAGATATCAGGAATTGATTCTCTAGTTATAAAAGTTGAAGATTTTGTTTCCCAGATGAAATCTTTTATCATTCTTACCGCCGATGTGTTTCATTACTCTTTCCGGGCCTTATTCAACAGAGAAGGCAGAAAAGAGGGTTCGGTTTATCAGCAGATGCTTCTTATGGGAAATAATGCGGTACCGATCATTTTTCTGCTTTCATTTCTCATCGGACTGATACTTTCGCTTCAATCAGCGGCCCAGCTGAGACAGTTCGGCGCGAATATTTATCTGGTAGATCTGATCGTGATCGGGATGATCCTGGAAATGGGTCCGATAATCGCGGCTGTGATAGTAGCCGGAAGATCAGGTTCTGCGATAGCAGCGGAAATTTCCACCATGAAGATCACCGAAGAACTTGATGCTCTCCAGGTAATGGCCCTGAATCCGCTGAAATATGTCGTAGCCCCGAAAATGCTCGCAATGACAGTATGCCTTCCGATGTTGACGATCATCGCAAATATGGTGGGGATCTTCGGGGGATTTATAGTCGGCGTACTATATCTCGGTTTGAGTCCCGATATTTTTATTAACAGAGCCGTTTCGGTAATGACCTTGTATTACTGGTATCAGAGTATGCTGAAAAGCGTTCTTTTCAGCTGGCTGATCGTACTTATCGGAGCGCATTTCGGATTCAATGTTAAAGGCGGCGCCGAAGGGGTCGGCAAGGCTGCCACATCTTCTGTCGTAGCTGCGATCTTTGCGGTTATAATAACCGATGCGTTCCTGAGTTTAATTTTTTATTTCGAGTTTTAATTATGACAACTGAAAATATAATAGAAATAAAAAACCTCGTCACTAAATTTGATGACAGAGTAATTCTTGACGATATTTCACTTGAAATAGAACGTGGCGAAATATTTGTTATCCTAGGCAGCAGCGGCGGCGGTAAAACTACTCTTTTAAAGCACATTATAGGCCTTCTAAAGCCTTTTTCCGGCGAGATCAGCGTACTTGGACAGGATATTCTGAAGATGGAACTAGAAGATTTTGAAGGAATCCTGAAAAAAATAGGAGTTCTGTTCCAGGGCGGAGCATTATTAAATTCCATGGCGGTTTGGGAGAATGTCGCTATGTCTCTTGAACACCATACGAAATTACCAGCCGCCACAATCAGAAATATAGTTAAACAGAAACTATCGCTCGTTAATCTTAAACACGCTTACTGGCTCTTCCCTTCCGAATTATCCGGCGGTATGAAAAAAAGGGTTGCTCTTGCAAGGGCGATCGCTATGGACCCTGAGATACTCTTTTTCGATGAACCTTCAGCCGGACTCGATCCGATTACAGCGGCGGATCTGGATGATCTTATTCTGGAACTGCAGAAAAAACTCGGAATAACGCTGGTTGTTGTAACTCATGAGCTTGAGTCAATAAAAAGAATTGCCGACAGAATACTATACCTCCAGAAAGGAAAGAACATTTTCTGCGGAACTCTTGATGAAGCAAAAGCACTCGGAAATGAGGAAATAGACAGGTTCTTCGGATGGAATAAGAAAACAAAAAACAATTGATTTTATAAAATTCCATTTTAATTTTAACCATTGTTTACTACCTTGACTTTCACAGGTATTTTTATTATATTTGATACCCTTGTATCATAGCTACAAATAATAATCAACAAAATCGGAGTTTCAACAATGACTGGAAGGTCGAAAAAATATCAGGATGAACCAATCGACGAAAATGAACTGGACGAAACAGCGACCAGTGAGCAGGAAGACGATACCGGAACGGGAGAATACACCGAGCTCAAAGAAAAGATAGCGAAGCTTGAACAGGAAGCTTTTGATTACAGAGATAAACTTATGAGAAAGGCTGCAGAATTCGAAAATTATAAAAAAAGAACTTCCGAAGAATTTGTAAGGCTGATCGAAACTGCGAATGAAGATCTTCTGACCACACTGCTGCCTGTCCTTGACGACATCGAAAGATTCCGGAAAAATTATAATCCCGAGATCAGGACCGAAGACCTGAATAAAGGTATTGAAATGATATTCGACAAACTTAATCTGATCCTAAAGAATTTCGGTCTTGAAGAAATTGAGTCGATTAACAAAGAATTTAATCCTGATTTCCACGATGCTCTGATGATGATGGAAAAAGAAGATGTCGCTTCTAACACTGTGGTAGATCAGCATGAGAAAGGATACAAACTCAAGAACAAAGTGATCAGACACGCCAAAGTTGTGGTTTCAAAATAAGAGAGTGTAAGTTATGAGTAAAAGAGATTATTACGAAATACTGGGTGTCGGCAAGAACGCAACAAAAGACGACATCAAGAAAGCATATAAAAAGCTTGCTCTCCAGTTCCATCCGGACAGAAACCAGGGTAATAAGGAATCCGAAGAAAAGTTCAAGGAAGTAGGAGAAGCCTATTCCGTTCTTTCAGATGATAATAAAAGGGCTAAATACGACAGATTCGGCCATGAAGGTCTTAGAGGCTCAGGTCAGGGCGGCGGAGGATTTGATTTCGGCGGCGGAAGTTTTGATTTCGGTGATGCAGAATCTATCTTCGAGCAGTTCTTCGGGGGAAGTTTCGGAGGATCTTCAAGAGGAAGGCGTTCTGGCGCAGGAAACGCTCACAGAAGAGGAAACGACCTTCAGATATCTATAAAACTTACCCTTGAAGAAATATCAAAAGAAACGACAAAAAAGATAAAGATCAATAAATTCATAAAATGTACCAGCTGCAGCGGATCCGGCGCCAAAAGCATTTCTTCTGTAAGTAAATGCAGTTCATGCGGAGGTACAGGCGAAATTAGAACTGTTCAGCGGTCAATTCTCGGACAGTTCGTGAATGTCTCCCCGTGTCATGCCTGTGACGGAATGGGAGAGGTCATACTTGAGAAATGTCCTTTATGCGGCGGGGACGGAAGGATCAGAGACGAAAAAACTGTCAATGTAACTATACCTCCCGGAGTTAGTGAAGGACAGTACCTGACCCTTTCCGGCGAAGGAAATGCCGGCAGAAGAGGCGGGCAGCCGGGAGATCTCATCGTTATCATTCAGGAAAAAGAACACAAATATTTTAACAGGGACAGGGAAAATCTGTATTACGACCTTCAGCTGAGCGTATCAGAAGCTGCACTGGGCACTGAGATAGAGGTTCCAATAATCGAAGGAAAAGTAAAATTAAAAGTTCCTTCAGGTACTCAGCCCGGCAAAAAACTCATGCTGAAAGACAAAGGACTGCCGGTTTTGAACGGATACGGAAAAGGAGACCTTATAATCCGGATCAGCATCTGGATACCTACAAAATTATCAAAAAAGGCAAAAGAGCTTTTTGAGCAGCTTGAATCTCTCGACGACACAAAACCTAAGAGCTCTGAAAAAGGCTTTTTCGAAAAAATAAAAGACAGACTGTTTGACTAATGGAAAAGCAAAACAGCAATAACAAATCCGACACCATTGTAAAAAGATCATATCACGGATCGCTTTACATACTTTTCATATTGTTCACTCTTTTTCTTTACAAAACATCGCTCTGCACGGTCTCCGCGTCCGAAATTGATCTTCGTTTTCAGAAAAACGACCGGATCGCAGAAACAAAAGATACAGTAAAAAATGCTGTTGATTCAAATAAATCTTCTCAAAAAAATAAAATAAAAGAATTGACTGTAAGCAAAAAACTTGTTAATATAAACACTGCTTCGGTTGATGAACTTACCGGGCTTAAAGGTATAGGTAAAAAGATCGCTCAGGAAATAGTTAAATTCAGAAATGAGACCGGAGGATTCCAGACTCCCGAGGACATTATGAAAGTTAAAGGGATAGGCAAAGCAAAATATTCGGCAATCAGGGATTATATAATTTTAAAATAATAATGGAGTTGATGATGCGTTTAAAATCACAAAAAGGCGGAGTCGTTCTTAAGATCGTAGCCGTTCTATCATGTATTCTTCTCATCCTCGCGATAGAAGTACCAAAAAGATCATGGAAACAGCAAACTGAAAGAAGAGACATTGCAAGGAACAGAATGCTTGAAATGTCCGACTGTGAGATCGTTTATATGCAGGAAGCCGGTTCCTTCAGCAAAGATCTTAAAACAGTATTCGACTATGCCACCAAATGCAATACCTTAAGAGTAAGCGCTCCCGATATGGAGATCGAAATACTTGATATTGACACGACCAGCGTCAGGATCTCGTTTTCGGCATTGAAGCACTTTAAAGATCTCGATGTTATTCCGAACGGTCAGGAACTTGAGAACATTGAGAATAAAGAGAAATTCATAGCTTTTCTGGAAAGCATAAATTGCCCGACAGCTGAACTCGTTATGGATTCAGATGCAGAGCAGATAGACCTGCTTCTCAAAGACAATCCGAACAAGACTTTTTACAGAAGCCTTAAAGAGAAGTTCTATAAATCATCCGAGAATGAAACCGAAGTACTTTACAACGCAGGCAGAAATATTTCAATTACACTTAAAGGAAGAAATCCGAAGCTGGCTTTGAAATCTAATACTATCAGGCTGTCAAGCAATTCAAATATTGAAGCGATAGCAAACTACAAGGGCAAAAAAGATATATTCTGGGACTTTGTTTCTAAAGACAAGATCAATGTAGATTATAAAAAAGACCCTGCACTTGAGGAGCAGATGGTTAATATGGCACAGTATGTTTTCTCCGACACAGAAANNTCCTACACCCTATATGTGCCCCAGCACTCTTGAACCTTTTACAGTTAATTTCAACCTCAGCGCTCAGGTAGGTATGAATGTAACTTTCTTCAGAAATGATTACAAGGATAAAGCCGTACTTACAAAAGACAAAACTGTTTATCCTTTGACAGATAATCCTACAATTCAAAACTATTTTTTGAATATCGTTAAATCAAAAAGCGAAAGAAAGGTTGCCGATCTTGTTAGGGAATATGAAATGGACGGAGACTCAACTTATTCGTCCGACAAAGCAAAAGCGGAGCTTTTCACAAAATATTTTGCTGAACAGCTTAAGGAATTAACAGCTAAAGAACCGTTGATCGATGAAGTTAAGAAATCAATAGACTCGCCGGATTTCGAATCAGAAACTAAATTTTCTGAAAAGGAAAGATTCGGTATCCTCTTTGATGCGACACCTGGGGAACAGGTTGCAGTAGAAATGAAAAATGAGCAAAACCCTAAATCAATTGCGGATATTTCGTTTTTCTATGATACCGAGATTATTAAGATCGATACTATAAGTGTCAAAATTTCATCGCCTGTGAATGAGAACAGCGTATTCAACGGATACAAAAGAAATTTCTTCCAGAAAAAGTGGCTGTTTGGAATAGACGATGATGAAAATGCAGGATATGTCGATAACGGATCACCCAGCTGGAAAACTGAATAAACGACGGCAGGAGTTAAAATGTTCTACGATCTAATAATTCATCCTTCAAGAATTGAATTTATACACAGAGTATTTTCTCCTGAAAAAAACGGTTTCGACGAGAAAAAACTTGAATCCTCCGATCTGAATTTCAGATTTGACCCTTCAATGCTGGATAAAGGCGATCATTATACGAATTTCAGGCAGGCCATAAAAGATATCACCAAATCTTACAGCAATGAATTCAACAGTATAAATGTCATAATCTCTTCTTCGTTCTTTCAGACAAAGTCTATTTCGTGCGATCAGAGAAAGGCAGACTATTCTGAGTATATCAACTGGGAAGCTTACCAGATGACGACAGACCAGCCTGAAAATTACAGGTATGGTAATATGTTCCTTGAACATGAGAGAAAACTTCTTATTGTTCTTGTAAGAAAGAAGGTGTATGACTATTTCACAACTTTGATACATGAGATATACGCAGGACAGGTAGAATGCAAACTTGGCTGTGCATGTCCTTTACCGGATTATAAGGAAATTACCGTATATGCCGATAAACAGCTGCTCAAACCATTCAGGCAGACCGCTTATGAACATTCAACTGCTCCTGTTTCCGATGAAATTTCCGCACCTGTAAGAGCAGTAAGAAGCGCAGCTTTCATACTTGTCTTATTATTTTTATTCATACTTTCCCTCTCTGTATCTTTGATTTATTTTGCTCCCGATTTTACCAGACAGAATCTTGAAAAGCTGACTTCATTCATACCGTCTTCATCTGGTACTCAGCAGGTACAGGTACAGCCCCTGACAACTTCAGTAAAACAGGCTGATACACTGTTGACCGAAACAAAAACTTCACTGCCTGCGGACTCAGTTGTGACAGATTCGATTGCGGCTGTTTCATCTCCGGCAATAATTGATTCCGCAAAAATTAATGTAGCAGAAACAGTTAAACCGGTAATAAAAAAACCTGCCGTCGAGAAACCAAAGGAAACACCTCCCGCTGAAGAACCCGAAAAAACTCCGGCTGTTACCGTTGACCCTGCACTTGACCCGCACCCGGAATTCTGGGATTACATGGTCACTTTATCGCAGGTTAAAGCAGATTCTATCGTTTTTGTGAACGGTTCGGGAAATGGCGAAATTAATATTTATTCCTTTGAAGATAATGTCCTGAATAAAGCTAAGGATATCTCAGTAAGGAAATCATACAGTGCGAACATCTCCGGAATAATTCTTAATGTCAAAGACGATTCTTTTAGTTTCATAAACTCCAGAAAGAGATCAAATTACAACAGATTTCTCGAGGTTAAAAGTAATCTCGGGATCAAATCGAGAGCGGAATTCCCGAATGTTTTCAGATTTCCTTCAATAGATAAACTTCACGAATTTTTCAAAGGTTTTAATGACAACAATGTCGGATTTAAAAAATTCATCATCGAATATTCTCAGGAATTCATAACTTTCACGGTGTATTTTGGTTAGGATAACCGGCGGAAAACTCCGAGGCAGATCTATTAATTCCGCAGAGACCGTCGAATTAAGGCCGACAACTTCTTTTTTCAGAGAGTGGATATTTAATGTTCTGAATAATATTATCGAACTGAGCGGCACGCATGTTCTTGATCTTTTCTCCGGAACAGGTATAATTTCTTACGAGTTCCTTTCAAGAGGCGCTTGGTCTGCAGTTTCGGTGGAAAAAGACGGCCGTCTTGTATCGCTTATAAAGTCAAATAAGATAGCAGAAGATATCAAAGCACCCGATGTAATCCATTCCGAGTGCTCAATGTTCTTAAAAAATCTTATCGCTAAAGATTCAGCCTCGCAATTCAATATTATTTTTATGGATGCTCCGTACGAAAAAACATCTTTGACCGATGATATCCTTGAACTCATATTCACAAACAGCGGCAAGTTTTCTGAAGAACTTATCATAATTGTCGAAACGGATAAAGATAAAGTATTGAAAATCGGTGAAGGTTTTGTTATTATTAAATCAAAAAGCTCCGGTACTACAAAAATGTCGGTTATCGGGAGAAGCGATTGATAGACATAAAAGAGAATATCAGGAAGAATCTGCCCGAATTTATATCTGACAACTTCATTCATCTCGTAAATTTTTCAGCTGAGAATGAAATCACCTCAAATGACCTTGAAGATATTCTGTGGTCTGAACCTGAGTACGAAGATATGATGATCGGATATATAAACAGTACCAGGTATTTTAAAGTATCATCCGTGGAAGAAGCTTTAAAAACCTTCGGAACTGAATACTGCTACTATATTCTGATGAACTTTATTATATCCGAAATGGCAAAATCAGATTACAGCAATGATGTTCAGGAGATGCTGGAAACCCAGCTTTTTACTGCAGTTTCAAGCAGCATAATCGCAAAAAAAGTAAAATTGTCAGATCCTAAACTCGCCTATGTATCAGGATTGCTTTCGTATATCGGCTATATTTATATTCTCCGATATTTCAAAGACGAGTTCTCAAAAATAATGAACATGGATAAAAACATAATTAAACGCATGAATTACGAATGGGAAACTTTCGGTATTGATCATGCTGAAATTTCTTATGTGATACTTGAATCAGCGGGAATCATACCGGAAATTTGCAATCCTGTAAGGAACCACCACCAGAAAAAACTTCAGGACGATGCTGACTCCGATATAGAAAAGAATACTTCTCATGCTCTGTACCTGGGCTCCCAATTAACCAATCTGTTTTATGAAGATCTTTCTTCGCTGCCCGAATTCAGAAAGGAT
Organism: Candidatus Delongbacteria bacterium; assembly: GCA_003477045.1. Lineage (GTDB taxonomy): Bacteria > UBA4055 > UBA4055 > UBA4055 > UBA4055 > UBA12480. The sequence goes on along the minus strand of DMTS01000162.1, from coordinate 4,926 downwards.
ATTAAGAATTTGACCGGACTTAATACCCTGCAGCTTGAAGATATTGTTGAAGATATAATCGACAATTTTAAAATTGAAGCAAGATCACTTGGTTTGACAAGTCTCGGATTCACAGGTTATTTTAAAATTATAAGCTTTTATGACACAAAGCTTGCGATGGTTCAGTCCGAACTTGAAATTGCCGAGAAAAAGATCGTAGAAATAAATGCTCAGAATTTGAAATTCCAGAAAGCTATCGAAGATAATAATAAAAAGCTTGTAGGACTTGCTCTTAAAGATCCCCTGACAGGAGCTTTTAACAGACGCTATCTGGACGAAAGGCTGCACGATGAATTCCTTAAAGCGAAAAGATATGATCAGAGATTTGCGGTTGTTTCGGCCGATATTGACCATTTTAAAAATATAAACGACACTTACGGACATGCTTTCGGCGATCTTGTTCTTATTGAACTCGTCCAGATAATAAAATCCTCTCTGAGAAAAACCGATTATATTGCCAGAATAGGCGGAGAAGAATTTATTATAGTCTGCCATTGTTCAGATGAAACCGGAGGAATGGAACTCGCTGATAAAATGCGAAGAACTATCGAAACTTCCCCGTTCAGATTCGAAGGGAAAAATGTTCCGGTTACTATGAGTTTCGGGGTCGTGAACTATTTTCCTGAAGTAAAATCAGTTGAAGAGCTTATCAGAATTTCTGACGACAGGCTTTACGCTGCAAAAAACGCCGGAAGGAATAAAGTCATCTTTAAGTAACCTTGATTATTATTATTTAATGTATTATATTTCGACCTTAAGAAAAGTTAACAGATGCTGGTTTTTTTATGAATATTCTTATTATAGGCGGCGGGGAGCTTGGATCTTCAATAGCTGAACAGCTTATCGCGGAAGGGCATAATATTACTCTTATTGAAAAGTCCGACAAGATAGCTAAAAAACTGAACGATGAGCTTGATGCTTATGTACTTTCCGGCAGCGGAACAGATGTCAATGTGCTCTCTAGAGCAAATCTTGACCGGATAGAGTTATTCCTGGCACTTACGAATGATGACAATGTAAATATCATTTCATGCGATATTGTTAAAAGATTAAGCCACTATAAAGCTTTCACTATAGCAAAAGTTGAAAATGCATCCCGTTATTTCTCAAATCCTCTCATAACTTCTGCCGATTTCGGTATTGATAACCTCATAGCTACAAAACAGCTTTCCATAAATAAGATCCTCGATTTTATTGCCGAGCCGGAAACTGTTGAGAATATCAATTTTCATGACAACGACATCAAGATCATCGGGCTGCAGATATTTGAAGATTTTGCAGGAGCCAATAAAACCCTGAAAGATATTGCGGCGATGAATAAAATATGGAAAAAAGTCAGGATAGTCGCGGCAAGTAAGAACAATAATACGATCATACCTACCGGTGAAGATATCGTAAATGTCGGGGATAAGATTTTCATTATAGGGAAAAGCGAAACCTTAAAAGAGCTGATCGAGCTATATTTTGCTTCAAAAACAAAAATTAAAAATATAATCATATTCGGCGGGAACAGGATAGGCAAAGATGTTGCCAAATATGAAGTTTCAAGAGGGAAAAAAGTTACGATCGTTGAAGAAGACCCTGAACTTTGCGCATCATTATCCGAAGAACTCGAACATGTACTTATAATAAACGGCTCGGGCTCAAATCAGAACGTTCTCAATGAACTTGACATGAAAGATTCATTCGTAGTATGCATCACCGAGAGAGATGAACAGAATATTATTACCGCCGTACTTGCAAAAAGATTCGGAGCCGCTAAAGCGATCTGCAATATTACTAATATTGCTGTCAGTTCAATAATTAATGAACTTCAGGATATCGATTCGGCGTTCTCGACTGAATCTCTCGCATTGTCTGAGATCCTGACATACTGCAGAAAGGGTGAGATTATTTCGATCTATCCGATACCTAATCTTAAAGCAGAAACAATGAAAGTTAAAATACCTGATAATCTTGACATTCTCGACAAACCTTTAAAAGATATTAAATTTCCTAAAGGAATGATTATCGGCGTAATAATAAGAGATAAAAAAATGATCATACCTCACGGTAACGACGATATAAGAACGGATGATTTTGTTATCTCCTTCATTCTTCCATCTGCAAAAACAGCTGTGAAAAATCTTTTTCTTAATCCTTCCGACAAGTAGGATATTATGAACTGGAAAGCTATATTAAAGATTCAGGGTACATTGCTGATAATTCTTTCAGTTTCAATGATATTTCCTCTTATGTTCTCATTTTATTATATGTCGGATGACATCGGAGAAATATCCGCTTCGATCCTGATCACATTTATCACGGGTTCCGCAATGTACCTTCTTCTGAATCCCGGTAACAGCTTAAGGCCCAGGGAAGGATTCGTTGTAGTGGCTCTCGGGTGGATCACCGCTGCAGTTTTCGGGGCTCTCCCGTTCTGGTTATGGGGTATGTCAGGCGGAAACTACATTGACTGCCTGTTCGAGACAATGTCGGGATTTACGACCACCGGATCTTCTATACTTACAGATATCGAAATACTTCCGAGAGGATTGTTATTCTGGAGAAGTTTTACCCACTGGCTGGGCGGGATGGGTATAATATTGCTGATCGTAGCTATACTTCCTATGATGGGATTCAATTCGACACAGCTTTATAAAGCCGAAGTCGCAGGCCCAACGAAAGACAGGCTCAGCCCCAAAATAAAGGATACCGCAAAAATACTGTGGTATATTTACGCAGGAATGACAGTCGTGATGACAGTTCTGCTGCTGATCGCCGGGATGGACCTGTTTGATGCATTATGCCATACTTTCGCCGCTTTGGGAACAGGAGGTTTTTCGACCTATAATAAATCTGTGGGTTACTTTGACAGCGTATATATTGAAATCCTGATAACGGTTTTTATGTATGTCTCTGCTATAAACTTCTTTCTTCATTATAATCTGATAAGAGGAAATATTAAAAGTTTTTTCAGAGATAAGGAGTGGCAGTTCTACAGCGCTCTGCTTGTAATCTCAGGTCTTTTTATTGCTTTAAATCTTCATTTTACTACTTATACTCAGGAAGACATTGGCAGATATCCTGATGTTTTGAAATATAATAATGATTTTCTTCTCTGTATCAGGCACTCTTATTTCACAACAGTTTCAATTGCAAGTTCCACCGGTTATGTTACGGCAAATTTCGAGATGTGGCCTTATTTTTCAAAGCTGCTTCTTATACTGCTTATGTTCGGAGGCGGATGTGCCGGATCTACCTCAGGCGGAATTAAACAGATCAGAATTATGATGGTTATAAAAAGCGTGCTGAATGAGATAAAAAAGCTTACTTACCCGCGCGCTTTTTTTTCGGTAAAGATCGACAATGATGTTTATAGTGATCCTGTTATTAGAAATGCAATAGCATTTGTTATACTTTACATCACTACATTTGCTCTTGCAACACTTCTTCTTACTGTGAACGGGCATGACATTATTACATCATTTTCCGCTTCTGCAGCGACTTTGGGAGGTGTCGGACCGGGTCTTGCCCGAGCCGGCGCAATAGAAAATTTTGCTTTTTTTGATAATTTTTCGACACTGGTGCTGACTTTCAACATGCTTCTCGGCAGGCTTGAAATTTATCCGATTCTTATTTTGATCTACGCTGTTTTCAATCCGAAGAAACTTCACTGATGTTTTTCAACTTCTTGTTCCACAATTCTCTGCATCTGCTGCTGCCTCTGATAGTCTCATTTTATTTTTATAAAAAAAACTTCAGAAACTCGTGGCTGATTATGGTCTCGGCCTATGTGATCGACCTTGACCATTTTCTGGCAGATCCNNATCGGTATCGGGTTGCTTATTCACATTTTTGTTGACATGACAGACTGCGCAAGAATATATTTTATTTGAAGTCTTGAAAAACTCTATTAAAGAACTTATCTTTAACAGAGAAGTAAAAAATAATAATTCTGGAAAATAATTTTGGGGAACAAAAAGGGATCATACAGAGAATTCTGCAACTCAAAACAAAACCTGCCTGTTTTTCTTTATGACTGGTGGCTTGATGCCGTGTGTGGATCTGACAGCTGGGATATTGCAGTCGTTCAGCCTGACAATGAAATACTCGCGTTCCTTCCCTATTATACGAAGAAAGTTCTATGGTTCGACATCTCTATCCTGCCTCAGCTTACTCAATTTCTCGGATCCTGGATAAACTACCCGAATGATTTAAAGCCGTCCAACAAAGCCGAGTATGAAAAAAAGATGATGAATGAGCTGCTTGAACAACTGCCGGAAACTCAATACTTCGAACAGAATTTTCATTACTCGGTAGAGAACTGGCTTCCGTTCTACTGGAAAGGATACGAACAGACAACAAGATATACTTATATTATCGAAGATATTGAGCATACTTCGAGGATATTTGAAAGCTTCAGCCCGTCAAAAAGAAAGAACATCCGCAAAGCGGAAGAACAGATAGAGATCAGATTCGATATGAAGGCTGAGGATTTTTACGATCATCATAAGATGACTTTGGAAAAGCAGGGAATGAAAATCTCATACTCAAAAGAGCTGTTCAAAAAGATCTTCGATGCTTCATATTCGCATAATGCAGGAAAAACGATTTATGCCGTTGATAAGAACGGTACGGTTCATTCTGCTCTGTTCGTAGTATGGTCTAAATATAGCGCTTACGATCTGATAAGCTCTATTGATCCTGATCATAAGAACTCCGAATCAGCTTCGCTGCTCGTATGGGAAATGATCAAATTCCTTTCCAGCAAAACCCACAGATTTGATTTCGAAGGCAGTATGATCGAATCTGTGGAAAGATCATTCAGGCAGTTCGGAACTGTACAGAAAGCATATTTCAATATCAGAAAATGCAATTCTTTATCATATAAGATTTTTAGAAACA
>DMTS01000015.1 GCA_003477045.1 Candidatus Delongbacteria bacterium | reverse complement strand
CATAAGGTATTTTTCGCAGGTTTTTACATATCTACTACAACATTCTTTCTTCTCGCCTGTTCGGCCTTGAAGACCATTCTGTGGCTTTCGATGGTTTCATCCGCGCCTGAGATGACGAGTGAGGGATCATCAGCTATGATCGCATTGACGAAATTGTTCATTATGCCGAAGTCGCCGCCTCCGTGACCCTGCATGATCTTGTTGTCAGATATTCTCGTGTCTATTTTCTCTGTTTTCTGCGTTATGAAATCAAAATGCTCGATGAATACTCCGTCGCCATATATTTCGCCCATAGTGCCGAATATTTTTGTTTTTCTGTGATCAGGCTTATTGAATGCGGTCATCGTGAATACGCAGGTGCTTCCCTCCTCAAATAGCAGGTTGACGGTCTGATTGTCAACAACATCGTTGTCGCAGGCGTAAACGCATCTGCCGTAAGGTCCGTCTTTGATGGCTTTTGTTACACCCTCTCTGCTGATATCGGCAGTAATGACATCTATCGGCCAGCCTCTAACGCCTTTATCGAAAAATCCGTAATAGATCTTTTTCGCCGAATACGGGCAGGCTGATTCTATATTATCCGGGCAGTCGAAGCATCTGTCCGCGGCTCCTTTTGGCTGTTTTTCCTTTCTGAAATGATGCAGGCTTCCGAATGATGAAACGGAAGCGCATTTTTTACCCATGACATAGCTTATCCAGTCGAGGTCGTGGCAGGATTTTGCTAGCAGCATGAATGATGATTCTTTTTCGTTGCGCCAGTTGCCTCTTACGAACGAATGCGCCTGATGCCACCATCCCACAGGTTCAAGGTGCTGGATGGTCACAATATCTCCGATGATACCTGAATTGAGCAGGGATTTTAATTTTTGAGTATATTCAGTATATCTTAAAACATGACAGACAGAAAAGATCACGCCTGCGTCTTTTACCGCTTTGACGATCTTTTCGCAGCTTTCAAGGTCGGGAGCCATGGGTTTTTCCAGCAGAATGTGATAACCTTTTTTTGCGAAGGCCAGAACAGGCTCAAGATGCATCGAGTCCTGCGTGGCGATTATCACTGCATCGGCGAATTTATTCTTTTCGGCCGCCTCAGTCCAGCTGTTGAATATGAATTCAGGTTTTATATTGTGCTTCTGAATGAATCTGTTCCTGTATTCATCCCTCGGTTCAGCCACTCCGACAACTTTAGCTTTGTCGGGGAGCGCAAGTGCGTATTCGCCGTAGGTGAATCCTCTCGATCCTGCACCGAGCACCAGAAATGTTTTAGCCATAAGATCTCCTTTAATACCTTTCCGTTCTTAAACCGTCGCTGACTTTGACAATATAGGCTTTACCGCCTTCCTTTTCGATAGCTACGGCAGCTTTTTCAGGCTCATCAGGTGCATAAACGAACATACAGCCGCCGCCGCCTGAACCGTTGATCTTTCCGCCGTAAGCTCCGGAACTTATCGCAGCTTTTATCATTTTGTTGATCTTCGGGGTTGATATTCCGAGTCTTTCATCTAGAACCGTATGATGTTCCGTCAGCATACGACCGAAAAGCTTTCTGTCGGGAATGCCTTTTTGAAGCTGTTCAAGCGCTTTGTATGTGAACTCTTTGTTCATAAACGCCGCTGATAAAACCTCATACTCCCTTGCGGTCAGAATCTCTTGAAACTTTTCAGCGGAATTCAGGTCGTAATCAAAAAGGCTGAATTCAGGATTATGCTCTCTTATCTTATGAACGGCGGAAAGCACCTGATCTTTTACGCTTCTTAAAATATGAAGCGTATCCTTAGGCTCTTTTGAATCACCGAGAACGAAATATCCGGGATTAATGTCAAATTCAGTAACTCTAGTTCCGTCATGAAAATCAATAAATAAAATATTTCCAAGTGCGGTGGCATACTGATCCATCTTTCCGCCGGGTTCGCCGAATTCCTCGACTTCCGCAAGGTAAGATAAATGAGCGGTCATCTTATCGTTAAGAGTGATACTGTTCGGGCTTATTTCGTTCAAAAATCTTATCCAGACGTTGATCAGCGCAGAAGATGACGATGTGCCTGAGTTTATCGGTATAGAGCTTCGTATCTGAAGATCATAACCCTGATCAATTCGTAACCCTTTTCTGAAGAGAACATTGTATCCGCTGCGGAAGTAATCCCGCGGTTTCTTATATTTAAACTCTTTTCCTCTGGAAAAATCGAGTTTCTCAAATGATCTGATATCAGGCAGTGAAATGTTCAGAAAATTATCGTATCTTAGCGCAGCCGTAAGTTCAAGCCTGAGGTCGATTGCCGCAGTGATCACGGGCAGACCGAGATAATCCTGATGTTCGCCGAATAGGCATATTCTTCCGGGTGCCGATACTTTGATCCTGTTCTTCATTTGTGTATTCTCAAATATTCGTTCATCTCAATTGTGCGGAGTCCGAGTTCTTCCTGAGTGTTTATGCCTGCGAGAAAGGCGGGATCTTCTGCTGGGACGGTTTCAACCCGTTCACCGGCTTCTATAAGTATCCCTATTACATCGGTAAGGTAATATTCTTTTCCCGAATTCTCGTTGCTGATATTTTTAAGCGCACCGAACAGTTTATCAGTTCTGAAACAGTAATGCGATGTAAGAACTTCCCTGATAGCCTTCTGATCTTGCGAAGCGTCCTTTTCCTCAACAACTTTCAGGATCCTGCCTGAATAATCTCTGACTATCCTTCCGTAAGGGGGAATATATCCGGTTTCATAAAACGCGGTATAAAATGTGCAGGCATTATTATTTTTGACATGTATATTTATAAGATCAGTGACCATTTCCTGCGTGATGAAAGGCGCATCACCGACGAATATGATGATGTTTTCAGATCGCCCTTTCAGAGCGGGTTCTGCGCACATAACCGCATGTCCGGTGCCTTTAGCTTCAGGCTGAAGAATGTATTCAGCTTTCGAGCCGAGAACTTTTCTTATGGGGTCAATGTTTGAAGGACTTACAACGACTGCTACGCTGCTGACGGCTTTGACCGAAACAGCTTTCACGATATGTTCTATAATAGTATCATTACCGACCTTAAAAAGAGCTTTCGGAAGGTCGGATTTCATCCGCGTCCCTTTGCCTCCGGCGAGGATCAGTGCGGAAACGGATTCATAATAAATTTCAGTACTCATAAACTGTTAAACGGTTTTCATTTCTGTTCAAAGCATAAATTTTGTTTCCGAGGAATTGTAGGTCGCACGTTGACAGAACATCATAAATCATGCTTGGATCTGTAACGTCTAGATTGAGCAGAATAGAATTTAAGTAAATTCCATTCTCAAAAATACTGAATTTCATTTTTTTATCAGCAGGATCTTCTATCAATCTGCTTTCATTGACCCATAATCTTCCAAGTTTATCGCAAAATATCCATCTGATCGAAGGTTTATAATCTGTTTGCAACTTATATTCTTCAGAATCATTTTTTGATTCCAATAATCCGTTGTCCTGCAAATCTGCAATATTTTGATTTAATTCTTTTTCGCTTATCTTTAATCTGGAAAACTTCTTTTTTATAATTTTCTGAATCTCTCCGTTTCCGTTAAGTACTTTGATTTTATAATCAAGAAAATCACCCTTGTTGGCAATGTAAAAATAATTTTTATTTGCTGCAATTGCTCTAGATATGGACAGCTCTTCTTTGACAGTTTGAGGAGGATATCCAACATACGAAGAATCAAATAATGTTAATTTTTTCAGATTGCTTTCACGAATTTCGGTCAATTTATACATTTCAAGATTGTTTTCATTTTTCTTAATAGATAATCTCTGCATCAATAACATTCCGTTTACTGTACAAAAATTGTTGTACAATGAAGGTGTTCCCGGAATCATGGAAGTGTTAAGAAAATTACCTTCAGTGTCAAATCTATTCATTTTTTTGACAGGTGAGTCAACAATAAAAAGAGTATCGTTCAGGCAGGTTATTCCTCCTACAGCTATAAATTCTCCAGGTCCTGCACCCCGTCCGCCAAAAGTTTTGACAAACTTTCCTAAATTGTCAAATTTAAATACTTTATTGAGGTTCTCGTCGAATATATAGATGTTCCCTTTTAAATCTATAGTAAAATACGATAATGTTCTGAAGGTAGAAGTATCAGTCGAATCAGAGGTTCCATTGATGGTGAGTGTTGACTTTAAATTTATTTTCATAACTTCTAGAGGTATAGAAGGCTCATTATTATTGATGATGTTTTCTACGCCGTTGATAATATTTATTACATAATTAGGTGTGTTTTCGGGTTTTGATGCGCAGGAAATTATGAAAATACCTGTAATCAATAAAATTATAAAGAATTTTATGATAGTCTCCTTAAGATTTTATTCTTAGCCAGTCGTTAAGGTCTTCGCGCTTCGCATTGGTGACAAGCTCTTTTAGAGGGATCTTATTCACGAAATATTTAAATACATGCGAATATTGTTCGTAGTTACCGCGCCTCGATTCGCCAATTATAAAAAAGATATCTTCCTGTGTGAGCTTAATTTTCGACTGCGTGAACTGGTCTGCAGCAAAGATCGCGAAGCCTTCAAAGAACCAGACCGGACCCATCGCTTCCTCATCACCGTTTAAAATGCGGACATGAAGCCTGTGGCAAATTTCATGCGTCAGAAGTTTAATATAGCTGTCAGGCTCGATCCCCTGAGGATAAACTTTCGTATAATATTCGGGGGAGACCGCTATAAGATTTCGTTCTTCAAGTGCGCCGCAGTAACTTTCAGGGAGCACCATTTCGGGATCCATTTTGCAAAGCTCTAGGAGAGTTCTGTCAAAATCATTTTTGACGTCGAAGATCATGACTTTATCAAAGAAGCTTTCATGAACCAGTGAAGACCAGCCGTATTTTGCCGCAAAAGCGCGGACATTCTCAAGTGCTTTTGCAATATAGCCTTCAAATTCGGCTCTGCGCGGCTCGAGTGAAGATGGAAGGATAAGCGTATAAGAATTCATGAATTTAATCCTATTTTGTTAAAACACAGCTGTTACTGAATAGAATTTCTTTACGGCGGAAGGGTTTGAGTCTATCCAATTCAAAGTGTTTATACCATCAGACGATAGAGTCCATCCTGTAGGAAATACAGCTGTAGGATCGGCAGATGAGTAAACCGAATAAGAAGCTGCCCCTGAAACGGCATTCCAACTCACAACAGCATCAGTTCCTGATCTTGCGATGCTGACATTGTCCGGCGGGACTATCACATACGGTGCGTCATACATCGGGTCGGTAAGCGGATCGCCGATTATGCTCATTCCGTAAAACCAGCAGATCTCGTCAAAATCATGCGTAGTTCCGACATAATTAATCCACCAGTTTTTTAGTGCCTGCCCAATTGCTCCGTCATAGGAAAGAGAGTAGTAAAAATCACTGAAACCAAGCATTGATCCGGTCTTGGTGCTGCCTATGGATGCCATTGCTTTTGAGCTGGAATTATAAACATAAGTACCTCCCAGAAAACCCAATGAATCGGTATTTGTCCATCTTACACCGCTACAGCAGAACAGATTATAGACTATCGCCTTAGGAGGAAGAGAAAATATCTCATTTGTCGAAATCTCTTCAAAATCTTCTACAGTTGAACCGTACATTCGGTGAAGAGTCCAATTCGAGTGGCAGGCAAGTTGGACAAATTCATAAGTTCCGCTGCTTAATCTGGTAAAATAGTCAGATTTGCCAAAAAATGAATTGTTCGCGTTGTAAGCATCAAATACATTGTAAAGATTGTTAATATCGTATGAAAATTCTGAGTAAGGAGTCCAGTCATGATCGGTGTAGGTCAAACCTTTCTGATGATTAACGGTAGTAATTCCTGCCCAGTAGCTATGATTTCTATCCAGATAATCGTTCATACCCTGTAGTTCCGAAGTCAGGTCACCCATATTTGCGGTCGATATCCTTCCAACAAAAATTTCAGGATTAATGAGCGATCCCGTATGGGAATCATACTTTCCGTTGCTGTCCGAGTCAGTCCATGTTCCGTTTAAGTCCATCAGAAAAAGGTCGCAGGGAAATTCCGCATAACCGTATTCATTGTAGTCATTCTCAATTTCAAACCAGCCAGCGGGAAGATCGCCGATAAGAACGACACCGTTAATCGCTCCGAGATTCCATTCATTGATGAGCATATTCTTGAGAGCAACCGGATGAATAGATGCTGAAGCCTGCTGCGAGACCACAGTGCAGACGTAAACATTCTGAATGTCATTCACATATCTTAATACTTTTGATTCGATCTGCGGATAAAGGACTGATTCGGTTATTACAAGTATCTTAGAAATTGACTTCGATTTTATTCCATTTTCAGGGGCAGGGAAGACCTGTCTTTCGGATATGAACAAGGGAATATCCGGCCGTGATTTTATGTAATCTTCATAAGTATCTTTAGGCACATTTTTCGCATCTTCTTTAAAAAGCTTTGCCAATTCCTTCAGGTCGTATGCGGAAGCCTGAAAAGAAAAAATTATCATAAAGAACAAGATAAATTTAAATGATCTCATTTCTTCTCCCCATCTTTCCGTTTTTTAGACTTAGCATAGCCGATAGCTACCCATGAAAGACCGACTGCGATAAGAGCTATACCGGTACCGGAAGAATTTCTTAGAAAAACTACTCCGGCTCCGATGAAAACAATACCCAAAGGTATAAAAATTTTGAAATCCGGTTTGCTTCTTTCCATATGGAAACCTTTCAATTATTTTCAGAATACAATTTACTGCTTGAGATATAATAAGTCAAACAAAATAAAAAGGGCCTCTTTCGAGACCCGATTTTTCAATTAGCGTACTTATCACGCCGGCTTAAGCCTTTACTGTGCTGCTTGATCTTCATAGCGCCCTGTTTTTCTTTCTCAAAAGCTTTCTGAAGAAACTTTTCTCTCTGCTTTGACCTTTTTTCAAAGAAAGCTGATTCACGCTTGAGTTTGATATAATTTTCATATCTCTTGGCAGTAAGTTCGCCGCTTTCGAGAGCTTCATTAATTGCGCAGCCCGGTTCTGTCTGATGCCGGCAGTTTGAAAACCTGCACTGGCTTTCAAGTGTAACAACATCTTCAAAAGTGTTCTCAAGAGCTTCCTGCGAAGCTACGGGTTTCAGATCGCGGATACCTGGATTGTCTATCAAGATCCCGCCTTCAGGGAACAGAAGCATTTCTCTGTGCGTCGTCGTGTGCTTTCCGCGCCTGTCAGCAGTTCTGATATCGCTGACGAACATAATGTCCTCGCCCATCAGTGCGTTGATTATTGATGACTTTCCTACACCTGACGAGCCTATAAAGCTGACTGTTTTTCCAGGCTTCAGATATTCGAGAAGCCCGTCAATTCCATCGAAATCAACTGCGCTTACAGCGTAAACCGGCAGATCGCCCGATATTTTCTTTATTTGCGCGATATAATCTTCGTAATCGGGGCAGATGTCCTTTTTATTCAGGATCAGAACGGGCTCTGCTCCGCTTTCATGCAGCATGACTATGTACCTTTCGATCTTTGTCAGGTTGAAATCGCGGTGATCCATTGCTGCTACATAAAATACGGTATCAATGTTGCTTGAAATGATGCGTATTCCGCCGTCACCCGCTTTTTCAAAGTTCCGCCCGAATTTGTCCTTGCCTTTTCTGATCAGTTTTGTCTTTCTCGGCAGAACTCCCTCGATGAAATATTCTTCCGATCCTTCAGGCTTTTTAACCGCTGTCCAGTCGCCCACGACAGGCAGCTGTTCTTTTCCGAATGTGCTCATAAAGAACTTTGTGGAAAGGATTGATTTTATCTCGCCTTCATCCGTCATCAGCCAGTACTGATTGATGCTTTCTTTCGTTACTCTCGCCGGTATGCAATTCAAAGCTTTATAAGGTTCAAAACTTTTTTCAAAGAACTCATCCCAGCCGTAATCTATTATTGTGCTCATTATTTTTTGTCTCCAAATTTTCTGTTTTAGTTTTGCTTGTTACGATAGATAATATCATACTGACCTCCTGTTCGATTAAATTTAGTATTGCCGTTCTGAGAACGGATATTTCTTTTTTGGTTTGATAATTCCGGATTGGATTGACGATAGTCAAAGATCCTGAGCGGACCTTTTTGATTGAAGAAATTTGAAGCTTTTAGATTATGCTATCTTCTGCAATCCGAATTACCTGTTAAACATATATCCTTCATACTGCCTCCTGCGGTTAATTTTAAACATACTGAATTTTAAGAAATAAACTCCGGGTATGCAAGAAAGAATTTATTTTTATCTGTAGATTTCAACTTTATCTGATGAATTGTGATTACTCGGATTTATATATCTGTCTGTAATTATATGTGTAGAATCGAGCAGTTTTTCAATTTCTTCAAGCTTTTTCCTGATCTTCGACTCTTCCTCAAGTCTTTTTAGTTTATCGGTCACGGTTTATTCCCTCCCCGGAATAAGTTCTTAAGTGAATATTAAGCGAAACTGAAAGAATGTTCTGTGATATGAGTCACATAAGGAGGAGATTATTCTTTAGCGCCAAAATCTTTTAATAATTTAATCATTTCGGGATTGTTTTTCATTTTCTTGGCTACTGTTAAAACATTAACCCCATTTTTATTTATTTGATTTATATCGGCACCGTTTTGCAATAAAAATTTAACTAATTCAATATTATCTGATGCTATAGCTTTAAACAGCGGTGATAAACCTTGGTTATTAAACAAATTAATTTGATTTGTATTTTTGACTAGATATTTTACCTCATCCATATTTACCGGATCAATACCGATCTCCATTATAAGAGCAGTATTTCCGTTACTGTCCTTAGCATTTATATCAGAACCCTTTTCTTTAAGCATTTTAATAATAGCTTGGTTTTTATTTTGTTGGGCAAACATTAATGGTGTTTGATCATTTAATGTCGAAATCACATTTACATCGGCATTGTTTTCAAGTAAAAGTCTTACGGCATTTACATTATTAGCCATCACTGCAATAGTCAGAGCAGTCATATTCATTTTATTTTTCAGATTTACATCCGCGCCTTTTGCCAGTAATAATTTCATTATTTCAATATTCTCAATAGAGCAAATTAAAGGTGAAAAGTTTCCGCGTATAAAATTCAATTCCACTCCGTTATTGATCATCATTTTTGCGCGATCATACTCTTTATCCAATAAAGCCTGAATTAAACTATTCGGATCAAGCGAGTATTTATCTTCTTGAGCTCCTTTTTCCAACAATAATTTTGAGATATTATTATAATTTCTTTCTTTAGAAATAATATAGGCAGTTTTATTGTTTTTATCTTTTAATCCTACTTCTGCTTTCCTTGCAAGCAGTACATTTACAAAATTCAATTTTTGATTTTCGTTACAATAATCATTTACAATAGCTTTAATTAATGGAGTTTGACCTAATATATTGGTTTCATTAATGTCTGAACTGAGTTTTAACAAAACTTCTGCTTTTTTAAGATTACATTTTGCTGCTGCTAATAATAAAGCATTGTCTCCGGCTTCATCTTTAAGGTCAATATTTGCACCACTTTTTAATAATAATTCTACAACTTTTAAAGAATCTGCCTCCATCAAAGCGGTTCTTCCGAAACCCGTCTTTTTGTTTATATCTGCGTAATTTTCTAACAATAATTTAACAGCTTCGTATTGATTGTAACTTGCAGCTAGAGTTAATGGAAGATCTCCATCGTCATCCTTTTTATTTAAGTCAGTACCATCTTGAATATAATGGTTCAATTTTTGAATTTCACCAAGATATGCAGCTTCAAAAACACCTTCTTTTTCCCATGCGAAAATAGGAAAGATGTGAAAAAGGAGTAAGAAGATTATTATATTAGTTTTCATAACCGGTTTCCTTACACAGAATCCTAACTTTTGATGCTGAGGTAATTTATGCATAAATTCTCAGTCAATTATTCTATATCCAGAATGATTCTAATATTATTTTTTACTACCGGTATCAGTTCCTGAGGAATATCTCCGACTTTTCTGACCAGCCTTTTATTATCTATTGCCCTTAACTGATCCATCATAATGTCGCAGTCCTGAAGAACATTTCCTTCGCCTTTTTTTAAATGGATTCGTAAAATTTCAGATTTTGTTTCAACTTTAGTAGTTATGGGACAAATGATCGTTGACGGATGAGGAATTTTGTTCAAAAGGTCGGTTTGTACAATGACAACAGGTCTCGTTTTGCCCGGTTCTGTACCTATTTGCGGACTTAAATCTGCTACCCATATCTCGAACTGATTAATCTTCATCATTTATGTCCTCGAATTCTTTTAATACATGGAGAGATTCTTTTCTTACAAGCTTAGATTCGTTAGCCAGCATTTTCGTGATCAAAGCTCTTTTCTGAATCTTGTTGTAATTTTCGACTGCCTCGTTTATGTATCTGTTTCTGGGTTTCTTCAAGCTTTCAAGAATTTTATTCGTTTCTTCTAGGATCGCATCTTCGATTTTTAGAGAAAGAGTTTTCATTATTACCTCCTTTTAGTATATACGAAATATATATACATAAAGTATGTTTGTCAAGTGTATCTTTATTAGTAATATGCTATAAACTCATCTTTAATATTCCCAACACATCTTCTTTTCCGAGCTTTCTGAAAGTGCCAAGCTCGCCGAAGACAACAGCTTTTTCCGCCATTTCTTCAAGCCTTGAACTGTCTATTTTAAATTCAGACAGAGAAGAGGGCATCCCGAGAAAATCGAAGAACTCTTTCGTTCTCTCAATTCCTTCCAGAGCTATATCCAAAGGCTCTTTTCCTCTCGTATTTACAACCCACACATTTTTAGCGAATTCTATGAATTTAGGCTGATTTTCTTCGTTTAAGACATATTTCATCCAATTGGGGAAGAGTACAGCCAGTCCCGCACCGTGGCTGATGTCGTAAACCGCGCTGACTTCGTGCTCTATCATATGCGTAGCCCAGTCGGTTGTCTTTCCGTAAGAAAGCAGCTGATTCAGAGCGAGAGTACCTGCGAAAAGTATGTTGGCGCGGGCTTCATAATCTTCAGGACACTCTATGACCTTAGGCGCGTAATGAACAACTGTTTTCATTATCGCTTCAGCCATCCTGTCCGAAAGGTAAGCGTCCTGTGTCGGGCTGAAATACTGCTCGAAAACATGAGCCATTATATCCACTAATCCGGCGGCGGTGTGATATTTCGGAACGCTGAAAGTATAGGTCGGGTCAAGGACTGCGAATTTAGGCTTCAGCATTTCATGCCTGAAAGGAAGTTTCCTTTCAGTGATATCGTCTGAAATTACCGAACCCCAGTTCGTTTCCGATCCTGTAGCGGCGAGAGTCAGGATAACCCCGACCGGCAGCGGCTTCTTATCAAGACTGGTTTTTCTTAAGTAAAAGTCCCAAGGATCACCGTCATAAGTCCACCCTGCAGCGATACCTTTGCATGCATCTATCACGCTGCCTCCGCCTGCCGCGAGAATAAAATCGAGATCGTTCTCTCTGATGATCTTGATTCCTTCGCGGACGCTTGATACTCTCGGATTAGGTTTTATCCCTGAAAGCTCTTTGAAAAATATTCCGTTCTGATTTAACAGCGATGTGATCTTTTCATGGATCCCGTTATTATTTATGCTGCCGCCCCCATAAGCTAGAAGGATTCTGCTTCCGCCGTGCTTTTTAATATATTCCGGCAGGTTGTTGATCATATCCCGCCCGAAGAAAACTTCAGTGGGCAGCGACATTGTAAAATTCAGCATATATCACCTCAGAAATTGTTTGAGAAGTAAACAAGGATATCTTCAAGATACTCGTTCGTTTTCGATCTACCGAAATTATAAAAATTATTCATTATAGAGAAAGCCAGCCTGTGATTGTTCTTCGTCAAAATATACCCGGATATGCAGTTTATGCTGGTAAGTGCGCCTGTTTTAGCGAAAACCCTGTTCTGCAGGTCTTTGTCCTTGAACCTGTTCTTTAGCGTACCTTCGTTCCCGGGCTGGGGAAGAGATGAAAGGTATGTTACGAAATCAGGGTCTTCATACATGGCAGAGAGAACTTTGACAAATTTATTGGCGGAAAACAGATTCTGCCTTGATAGACCGCTTCCGTCGCTGATCGTAAAATTGTTTATCCCGAAGATGCGTGAATAAAGGTCTGAATTTATTCTGACAAGATTGTTGTATGTGGCAGGTATGTTCTCAAGCGAGTCTGTCAATGCCGTATCTTTGGCAAATACTTCAGCTACTTCCCTGAAAACCTGCTCGGCGTACAGATTGTTGCTTTCCCCGTTGCATTTATCTATCAGCTTATAAAGGCTGTCGCTGTAATGCGTGTAAAACGGATATCTAGTCGTATCTGAGGAGACGATACTTTGGTTATTGAAAGTTATATTGCTTTTTGCGAAATGTTTTATAAGACTGTTTTTAAACATAATGTCAGGATCTCTGACCGTGATGAAACCCGTTATCTTTTTCTTGAAGTCAGATTTGACTACAACAGAATCTGTGCCGGGAAGCCTGTAAAAACTCGGATCGCTCATTTCCGGGACTGTGTCAAGACCGAATGTGAACGGATAATACGGGCTGATCTCAATATTTCCTTTATTGATGACGATCTTTGACAGATTCTCGCTTAAAGTGATCGGCGATATCACTGCTGAAAAATAGTACGGGATATCGTCTATGTCCCAGCTTTTACCGTAAGCTTCCTCCTGCTTGAACGGGGTCAGTATCTTAATTTCACCCTCGATGAAATCAATGCCTTTTGAAATTTTTAAGGAATCAGCTATCTGTTTAAAATCTCCCGGATTGAAAGTAGGATCTCCGGAGCCTCTAACATAAAGATTTCCGAACAGAGTTTTAAGGTCTCTATCTATATATCCGTCAGTGAGAAATTCAGTCTCGAACCTGTAATCCGTACCGAGTACTTTCAACGCAGCGGCTGTTGTAACTATCTTGAGATTGGAGGCGGGAAGAAGATTTTTATTTTTATTGTATTCAAACAAAGTTTCTTTTCTGTCGAGGTCATAAAATTCAACCGACCATAAACCGCTTCTCGGATCCGAAAGCACCGTCAGCTCGGCAGGAAGGCTGCAAATATCAATATCTTTAATTCTTAACTTGACAGGATCGTAAGGAGTACGGGTTTCCTTTGCCATTTCATTTGAACCTGAGCAGGATAAAAGAAATAATGCAGCAGAGATTATTAGCAATAAATGACGCATGTTAATTAAATATCCTGTATATGTAATACCTGAACATTTCCCAGAAACCGGGCTTTGTTCTAACATCGATCTTTCCTTTCATTTCTGGTGACGGAATGTTGTATTCTCTGACCATCTCGATGAATGCCAGATCCCTGAAATATAACAGGCTGTTTATGTCCTCTTCATCCTGTTCCACTGCGATCTCATCCATCTGATATTCTAAAGGGAAAAGAAGAAAATCAACCACTTTGACCGAGTCTGTCTCGACGATAACCCCTTTGAGCGAAACATCGTTATGCCCGATGAAAGAGCAGTTGACCGTATAGGTACCTTCAGGCACATTTTTAATAATATAATTACCTGCATCGTTCGTAGCGGAACCTAAGGTCGTCCCGGAAAGAGTGATGTTTGCTTCAGCCATGGGAGTATTCTCAAAGTTGATAACATTTCCTTTTATCATTCCGGAACTGAAAAGAGCTGCAGAAACAGCTATAAGCGTCAAAAATAATAATATTCTCATATCAGGCTCCTTTAAAATTATTCTTATTTAGGAAGCTTCGGTAGAGCCAGATTCGGCCTTTTGTCAAATTTCGGTTTGACGACAGGTTTTTTCCGTAATTCCTCCAAAGCGAACGCTAATGCCTTTTCAAGCTGATTATCTTTACCTTTCACATAGTCCATTGGAGTGTTGTCAATTTCAATATCGGGATCAGTCCCGTAATTTTCAACTCCCCACTGAACATCCTTGAACCAGAAAGAGTACTCAGGCTGAGTGGTGATAGTACCATCGACAAGAGAGTACTGACCGTTTATACCGATAACTCCACCCCAGGTTCTTTTTCCGAGAAGTTTACCGATCTTCATCAGTTTGAAAGAGTGGCTGAAGATATCACCGTCAGATCCGGCAAATTCATTTGTCAGAGCCACGATCGGGCCGTGAACCGCTTCTGAAGGATAAGTTGCGGCATCTTTTGACCAGCGTATTGTGTCATAGCCGATGATCTTTCTGTTCAGTTTTTCAAGCAGCAGCTGCGAAACATATCCTCCGCCGTTGTATCTGACATCAACTATAAGCCCGTCAAACTGGAATTCGGATAGATACGTTCTGTGGAATTCCGCGAATCCGTCATTACCCATATTCGGAATATGAATATAACCTATTTTCCCCTTACCTGCTTTATGCACAAAATCCCTGTTTTTTTCAACCCAGTTCCTGTAAAGCAGCTTAGATTCGAAGCTGAGAGTCTTTACGACGGTGTCTTTGGCTTCTTTTTCACCTTTTCTCTTAACTGTCAGGCATACTTCCTGATCGGGATAGTTGACCAGCAGTTCTCTAGGATGAACAGTTTTATTGACCGCTGTGCCGTTGACCGCGAGAAGCAGGTCTCCGTTCTTAAGATTGACTCCGGGAGCAAGAAGAGGCGAAATTTCGTGTCTTTCACCGGATTCGCCATACATGATATTTTCAAAAATATAAGATTTTCCGTCAGCAGAAAGTTTATACCGGCAGCCCAGTTTCCCCATCGGATACTGGTTCGATCTTCTGTAATCACCCATGAATTCGTAGCAGTGTGAAGTTCCAAGTTCTCCCTGCATTTCCCAGACAAGATCGGAGAATTCGCCTCTACTGCCTACTCTGTCAGTCAGCGGATAGTATCTTTTAAAGACTCTTACCCAGTCGATCTTACTCATATCCTCAGTCCAGAAATGCTCTCTCTGTAAAAGCCATGCTTCGCGGTACATCTGCTTCCATTCCTCTCTGGGAATAATGCCTATTTTAATTCTAGATAGATCGATGTCGCCACCCTGAACCGAGAATTTATTTTTGGCTTTGTCATCAGGTTTTGCGCCTGTTTTATAAACGCTCAGATCTTTTCCCTTACGGACGATCATCGTATCGCCGATCAGGCTGAGCTTAAAATCAGAAATTCCCGAGATGACCGTTTCTTCTTTCATGTCATCAAAATTGAACACTTTCAAATTAGCTTCGGGTTTTCCTTCCCCCCAGTCGTTATCCCCGCCTGTGTCCACGCAGTCTCGGGGGTATTCTGTATAAAGAACCTGGTTTTTATATGATCCGACCAGCTGATAGTTTCCTGCCGCGACGGGGAATTCTACAACTCTTTTTTCTATTCCTTCAAAATCAATTTTTACCGTCAGTTTTTCTTTTTTGTCTTTATCCTTTTTCTTTTTATCATCTTCTTCCGGAGGCTGATCTCCGGCTGGGGATTTAGGCTCCGGTTCAAAAGGAGATCTCGTTTCTTTAGCGAGAGGTATCGCATATAATTTCTCAGACTTAACAAAACTCAGCTCGAACTGGAGCGCATCGTTCACAGGGTAAAAAACCCTTGCTCCCACGAAGAAAATGTATTTTCCGTCAGAAGAGAAAACCGGTGACATGTCATGTTTTACCGGTTTTGTTATTTCGTGAGTTTTGCAGCTAGCTATTTCAACTACTTTAATTAATGCATTTTCCATAGTTTTCAAAAAATCATAAGAAGCCCATTTTCCATCAGGGCTCCAGCTTACATTGAATATCCTGTGGTTTTCACTGTGATCAAGGAGTTTGGAAGTATTCTTTTTATAGTCCACCAGGATCATATCGTTCTTATGGTTCGTAACTATCACATGATCAGTCTTTGGCGAAGGGAATATATCTCTGACCCTTCCCAGAACGATATTCTTTAAGAGTGTTTCCTTTCCGGTCTCGGAATCAACGATGATCAGTCTATCCTCGCCTTCAGTTTCATCAGAAACAGCTATATATCTTTTACTGTCATTCAGCCATGCAGGAATTCTGTATCTGACCCCGTCTTTTTTTCCGGCCTGTTTAACCGCTCCTGTCCAATTCGCTAAAGAAACGATCTTGCCTCTTGAGGCAACAGCGATATGGGTTCCCTTAGGGCAGACATCATACCGTTCAAGGTACTGATGCGCATCTATGAACTTTCTGCTGATCTGAGTATGCGAACTTATATAATCGACTTTTATCATCTCGCATTTATCTTTTGCGACATCTATCTTATATAGGTCAGCTCCAGAATGATAAACTATAGTTTTTCCGTCGGTATCGGCATACCTTGCATAGTATTCATTGTGATGCGAATGTCTCTTAACATTTTTTCCTTTCAGATCACATGAATAAATGTTTCCGATACCTTCGTGGTCGGAAATAAAATAGATCCTTTCATTTATCCACATCGGGCATGCGAGATTTGACTTAAGCTCTTTCAGTATCTGTTTAAATTCGCCGTTGTCTTTCTCATCCAGCCATATTTCACCGGCCGTACCGCCCCTGTATCTTTTCCATCTTGCAGGATCAGGAGCATGACGGGCTATGACCGTTCCCTTTTTCCCGAATGAGATCTGGTTTGCGTATCCTACAGGAACTTTTTCTTCCTGTCCGCCGTCTCTGGATATTTTATATATGCTTGAATCGTAGGGCTGATCAAAACTGCTTGCAAAATATATGTATTTACTGTCGCCTGACCATCCGAGGGCATTAGAACGGGCTCCGAGAAATGTCAGCCTTTTCTGTCCGCTTCCGTCTGTGGATTTAATAAAAACTTCAGGCATTCCCTCTTCCAGAGAGCTAAATGCCAGGAATTTTCCGTCCGGAGATATCTTCGGAGATACTGCCGGAGCCGTATTGGCTGTGATGCGCACTGCCGCTCCGCCGTTCAGCGGAACTTTCCACAAGTCGTCTTCACTTACGAATACAACTTCGCCGTTTCTGACTGAAGGAAACCTATAATAACCGTGGTTCTTCATCTGAATCTCCTTTGCTTTATATAATATCAATCGAAAGTTTTGTTCTTATCGTTTTAATACTCTTTTCATCTATTATTTCGCCGGGCAGTATTATGATCTGTTCTTCGGGTATAGAATCCGTTACGGCAAGCCTTGATTTTATCGCATCAGCCCTTTCTGAAGTGAGAACTATTATTTCATTGTCGCTTGTTGTCTGAGAAGATCGGGCTATAACGAAAAGTTTGGTATTGTATTTAAGCGTATCAAGCTTTAGAGTTTTCTTTTCCTGCCTCGAGTGTTTAAGCTTAAGCGAATCAAGGTTCTGTGTCGTATCAAGCTTTGTGACCAGTTTTTCAAGCAGGTCTTTTCTTTCGGAAGTTTTCAATGAATCGTAAGGTTTTCCCGATTCAGTAATAATCAATTTTCTTAATTTTCTGTTCTGGATCGTAACTTTGTCATAGCTTCTGCTCGCTATGCCTGTAACGCTTAATTTAAGGTCAGGTTTCTCTCTTAATGCTTTTGAAAGATCATCAAGCTTTTTATTTTCAGTATCTTTCAGAATAGTTTCTCCGAAGTCAAATTCTATGAAGTCGAAGTCATCTGAATTCTGCAATCCAAGAGATTTTGCGAGAAATCTGATCGGTGAAGCGGCTATATTCATCAGAACCTTTTTTAATGCCTGCCAGATAAGGGATCCGGTATTTATTTTAGGATCTGAAAGGTCGCCCGATACTTCAATATCAAAATCTATAAGACCGTTCTTGTCTTTCAAAAGAGCTATAGCGAGCTTGACAGGAAGGTGGATCCTTTCATCGCTGTCAAATTCTTTCCCGAAAGAAACTTTGTCTATTAGTATCTTGTTCTCTGAAGTGAGTTTTGAATTCAGAATGTTATATTTTACGAACAGGGAGAGGCTGCCTGTATTTATATAATTTCCGATATACTTGGCAGAATACGGCGAATATTGTATCAGACTGATCTTGTCAAAATTTATGTTCATCTGAGAATTTTTCAGAGGGTCAATAACGAACATATCTCCTCTGATCGAAGCGGTTCCGGACTTATCAGCGATACCTTTAAAATTGATGTTCGTTCTTTCACCGCTCTTCAGGTCAATGTTGCTTATTGTACTGTTTATCTTCTCTATCGTAGTCGCGAAGGGCAGCGGCAGGCTGTTGTCAGCGAACTTGATAGAATTATTCTCGAGACTGACTTTTTTAATCATAATGTCAGGGTTATCAGCAGGAACAGAAGAAGTATCCTGAGGTGCGGAATCAACTGATGCCGAATCTTTTTGAGAGCTGTCTGCACCGAATGCGGCTGCGAGGTTTAACTCTTTGTTCTTAGAAATAACTATATCGGAATAAAGGTCTTTGAGCTTGATCAGCGCTATCCTTGACTTAAGAGGTTCATTTTCAAATTTCAAATCGTT
This sequence comes from Candidatus Delongbacteria bacterium, assembly GCA_003477045.1. Taxonomy (GTDB): domain Bacteria; phylum UBA4055; class UBA4055; order UBA4055; family UBA4055; genus UBA12480. The sequence continues at coordinate 32,085 of DMTS01000015.1, read as the reverse complement.
CAAGGAGATCTCTTTCCATTTTAAAAGCTCGTTCCCGGTAGAATCTCTGAAAGAGAAATCTGTAAAAAAAATATCTCCGGAGGTTCTAAATTGTGATGTTTTAGCGGCTGAATCATAAAGCGTGTTCAGGTCGGCGGATAATTTTGCAGATCTCAATTTCAGCTTTATATTTTCAGGGAAGAACGAGTTGGCTGATCTAAGGTCGATCTTCTGGAGTACTGAATGAACTCCCGCAGACAGCGGATCATGCCTGAAAAATCCTGACAGGCTGTTAACTTCGCTTTCTCCGATTATAAAATCCAGTTTGAAAGATGAACTGTCTGAGCTGAAAAGTTTAATATTTTCAACTAAGCAGTTGAGCGAGCTGATATTCTCTCTGAACGGTACAGGATTGCTAAGGTCTTCGTAAAACACTCTGTTGTTCTCAAGAATTATTTTTCTGATCATTATGTCGGGATTAACAGAGGGTTCTTTTGTGTCAGCGGTTATAGAGGAGTCGGGCTCAGTTTTGGCTGGATTGTTATCTTTTTCAATAGCTTCCGTAATGTTATTATTTCCATTGTAGTTTTTTCTTATGCCTGCATACAGGCCTTTCAGACCAATCTCTGAAACATCTACCGCTAAAGGACCGGTCGTCAGTGAGGATATCGAGGTATTAAATCTGTCGAATGAGATTAGAAGCGAATCTGTTTTAAGATCGTTCAGCGCTATGTTTTTCAGCTCGATATCGCCTTTAAGCAGGAAATCAGGTCTTTTCTTATCGAAATTATCCTTGAGCGAAATATTAATTCCGGAATTTAAAAGGCCTCTTGAAAGTTTTAGATCGGTGGAACTCGATAAAATTGTGTTGAAAGCTGCAAGGTTCAGGTCTTTCAGATGAATGCTGAATTCCGCGTTCAACGGGCTTATAACAAAATCACCTTCAAGAGCGAACGAGCCTCCTCCATCGAAGTCGAAATTAAGTTTTGTTTTGGATTCCTCCGGGCCGCCTAAAACAATATTTTTTGTGTCAACCGAAATGTTAAGAAGGTCTAAGCTGAATCGGGGATTATAAGTATTGTCGCTAAAAAGAATACCGACATTGTGGAGCCTAAGATTATCTATGACGATCATCCAACCGCTTTTTTCTTCAGTTTCGGTTTTTTTTTCCTCATCCGGCTTTATCAGACTCTCGAAATTGAAAGTTCCGTCTTTCAATTTAACAATGCTGATCTCTGATGCCGTCAGGCTTATATCCTGAAGTACTAATGTTTTTTTTATTAGCGGGAACAATGCGGGATTTATGCTGAATTCCTCCCATTTTACGAACATACCGCCGTCAGGTTCGTGAAAGAAAAGATTTTTTATAGTTAACTTAAGAGTGAACGGATTTAATGATATCTTTTCGACAACCAGATCTCTCCCGAATTCTGTTTTTACATACTCTACCGCTTTCTTTTCGGCAATGTATGGAAAGAGTAACAATGCGAATGCAAGATAAAGCAGATAAGCTGTTCCGGTCCAGAATAAGGGGTTTTTTAGCGGTCTGTTCATAAAAACATTCTTCATGAAAACGATCCTTTAATTTAATGCTTATAAGATAAACATATTCAGAATATTCAATATAACTAATCACAAGCGATATTTCAATAGCAAACTGACTAAGAATAATTCAAAATCTGAATATTTTAATTGATTCTTCGCTACTTAGTATTTATATTATATTCTGCTTTACCGAGGAGGAAAAGATGCATGAAAAACAATTAATGGAAACTGTACTAAACTATCTTAAAAGGAACGGCTCTTCAACAATATATGCCGCACTGATGAACTCGCTGGGGCCGAAAGAAGCAAAAGAATTTTCTAAACCGATCGAATACGCTTTGGAAAGGAAAGGTCTTATAGACCTGAGAGGCAGCGAAGACGGCAAAATGCTCGCCGATATAACTACTAAAGGCAAGATGTATCTTGAAGAATAAGCTAATATTTTATACCGAATAAAGCTTTAATAAACTGATCGTCGCTGATCAGACCGTAGTATCCATTTTTAACCGAGATCTCATTATACTCGTTAACGGAATCAGGTTCTTCGCCCGGTCTGTATATTATGAACGGCACCGGATCGTGCGTGTGAGTTCTTACGCTGCATGGAGTTGCATGGTCGGGAGTTATTGCAATAGCAACAGGCTCATCGAATTTAGCTGTTTCTTCCATAATATATTTAACAGCCCGTTTATCAAGATATTCAAGTGATTTCATCTTTAGATCGACATTGCCCTCATGTCCGGCTTCATCCGTGGCTTCAATGTGAAGGTAAACGAGATCGTGTGTTTTCAGAGCTTCCACGGCAGCCTTAGCTTTGCCTTCATAATTCGTTGTATATAGCCCGGTCGCTCCTTCAACATGGATTACATCCATTCCGGCGTAAACTCCTATTCCGTAAAGAAGGTCAACGGCTGATATAACCGCGCCTGTCTTTCCGTACGATTCCTGAAGCGTTTTCATTTCGGGCTTATAGCCGGCTGACCAGAACCAGATCGAATTCGCAGGATCTTTTCCTTCGGCAATTCTTTTCAGGTTCACAGGATGCTCAGAAAGAACTTTCTGCGACCTTAATATAAGATCAGTCAGAATTGCGCTTGTGCTTTCAGCTTCAGGTAAATAAGCGCGGGGCATGACATCAGCGAACGGAGTACCCGGAACATCATGCGGAGGCGTAAGCTGAATCTCTTTTCTACCGTTTTTCAAAACGAACAGATGTCTGTAGCTGACACCTTTGTGAAATTTCATTTTATCGTCGGCAAACTCGTTATTTAGTGCCTCTATCAGCTTATGTGCTTCTTCAGAAGGAATATGTCCGGCCGAATGATTCTTAATTTTTCCGTCCTTAATGCAGATAAGATTGCATCTCATGGCAAGGTCGTCTGAATTTAATATTACGCCCATGCTTGCCGCTTCAAGAACTCCGCGTCCCTGATAAAGCTTTCTGACATCATAACCGAGAACGGCCATATTGGCAACTTCGCTTCCCGGAGGAAGTTCATCGGGTACGGTTTTGAACAGTCCGCACCTGCCCATTTTCGCGAGCTTGTCAATGTTGGGAATATCAGCTGCCATCAGCGGAGTTTTCCCTCCAAGTTTATCGATCGGATAATCGCTCATTCCGTCGCCTAATATGATAATGTATTTCATATATTTTCCTGCCGTTCTATTTATAATTTTTCAGAAGATATTTCTTAAAGTGTTTGTACTCGAGTCCGATAGTATCATATTTCTCTTTCCTTTTCTCAATTCCTTCAAGACTTTTAGGCAGTTCGGGGTCAAAGCCGAGAAGCTTTATTATCTGTTCGGGAAATTTAGCAGGATGAGCTGTTTCAAGAGAGATATAAAGCTGTTCTTTATCATCTCCATGGGCTTTTATATATTCCATCAGTCCGGACCAGCCTACTGATCCGTGAGGTTCGAGAAGGAGTTCGTGTTTTTTCCAGGCATCTTTTATCATCGATTTGGTATTTTTATCATCGACACTTGCCGACCATATTTCTTTTTTCATCAGCTTCATATCGGGCTTCTTTTTAACTTCGCCTTTTTCGGTCATTACACCCCCATATAAAGCTACGAGTCTTGACATATTGCTGGGATGCCCTACATTCATAGCGCTTGAAATGCAGTTTTTTGAAGGAACGATAATATCGTATTTTCCAGTCTCGAGATATTTAGGGAATTCATCATTACTGTTCGTAGCTATGACGAATTTTTTTACGGGAAGTCCCATTTTCATGGCGATCACTCCGCCCATCATATCGCCGAAATTGCCTGAAGGAACAGAGAAAACGGCTTTTTCGCCGATTGAGTTTTTCAGTCTTGAATATGAGTAAAAATAATAGACGGTCTGAGGTATAAGTCTTCCGATATTTATTGAATTCGCGGAAGAAAGGTTTAAATGATCCAGATCTTTATCGGCAAAAGCCTGTTTTACAAGCGCCTGACAGTCGTCAAATTTTCCGTCCAGGGATAAAATCTGAATGTTTTTACCAAGGGTAGTCATCTGTTTTCTCTGTCTGCTCGTCACTTCTTTTTCCGGGAAAAGAACCACAGCTTTAACATTTTTCAATCCGTAATATGCGCTGGCTATTGCGCTTCCGGTATCGCCTGATGTTGCGGTAAGTATCAGAAGATTTCTTTTATCTCTTGTCAGGTAATAATTCATCAGCCTGCCCATCATCCTCGCTGCAAAATCCTTGAAGGAAGCAGTGGGACCCTGATCCAGCCTCATAACATATTTTCTGTCATAAGCGTTTTCAAGCGGGACATCGAAATCGTAAGCGTCTTTACATAGAGCTTTAAGATCTTTTGCGTGAATGTCGCCTTTTATAAATTTATGGATAACTTTATAGGCTATTTCCCAATAAGGCATTCCGGAAAACCTGTCAATTTCGTCAGGTGTGAATTGAGGTATCTGATCGGGCATGTACAGACCTTTGTCGGGTGCGATCCCTTTTAAAAGCGCTTCTTTGAAAGTAACCGGTTCAGCTTTAAGGTTAGTAGAGTAATAGGTTATTTGTTTGGACATTTTTTCCCCTTATGATTTAATGTTCAGGCTTTTGTAAATTATGAATTATAAAATGTTTTTGCCACATTATTTTTTTGAAATATTAATCTTGATATTTATGACAAATCTTTTTAATATCATTTGTCCGGGTAACAAAATCACATATAAATGCATAAATTCATTTGAAATAATAAAAAATCGGGAGAGGAAAAATGAAGTATCAACTTTTATCTGAAAGAGACATGAAAGCGATGGACGCGCTGAAGAAATTTCACGGCGGAGCTAAGAAAATAAACGACACGATAGCGTTTATGAAAAAGTTCGAGAACCGTAAAAAAGCACTTAAAGGAACAGGTTTTGAAGAAATGGTGGCAGATGCGGAAAAGCTGATCAAGAAGTTCCCTAAAGTTGCCGATTTCGAAAAAGCAAATAAGGTTAAGTACAGCAATAAACTTGGAATAGCGAGAAGCCAGGTTTCAGGGTTTCAGGGTGCGTATGTAACTTACAACTTCATGAAAAAGGTCGTAAAAACGGCGAAAACCCATCCCGTATTTGTGCCTGCCGAAATGATTGCAGTCGTTCCCATGACCGACCATTATGTGTATTCAGGCGATCTCCTTGCAACTCTCTGCATGACTGAAAATATCATGGGTGCGCAAAAATACTGCAGCACTAATCTTATCGGAATTCCTCAACCTGAAAAAAGATTCAAAGAACTTGAAAAAGTGACGGGCGAAAAATTTGAAAGGAACAAAATAGACAAAGAAAACTCAGCTTTAATTCTAAAGAATCAGGGAACATTCTTCGGAAACTTCGGCGGTATAGAAGTAGCTAACAGCAATTACCTTGTATATCTTGACGGAGTGACAAGGTATGCTAAAGAGACCGGCGGTGATTTCTATCTTAATCCGAGCTGGAGCACGATAATCGCGGCATGTTATTATGCCAAAGACATTCCTAATCTGACTTTCAAAGTTTCGATGCTGCTGTCAACTCAGACTACAATGCAGTTCAGAATGCTTTTAAACATCATTAATGAATATATCAGAAAAGACGGAACGACTCCGATATATGAGATCAACATCGGCAACGGAGCAGACCCGGACACTTTCATAACCTGCGCAAAAGAGCTTAAGAAAAGCGGCATTAAAGGTATCAGTCTCGCAGCACACATGAGGATCAATCCGGATCTCGGCATGGCAGGTTTTAACTGGACAGATAAGGCTTACAAAGTTCTTGAGAGCGGAACGGACATTACTTATAAATACGAAAGTGACGGCACTGCAAGAGAGCTTGACACAATGGCGGCATACTTCGTTTCCGATGACGAAAGAAAAAAACTGGCTGAAAAGATCGGTGATGTGATATACTATAAATCACTCAAGGCTACGACAGACGGTATGGACTTTATGAAGAAGGGGATCAAAACACAATTCGGCAAAGGCTCTTTATAGGCTGCTGATAAACTTCTGAACAGCCCCGACAGTTTGCATAGAGGTAATTACTTCAATATAAGAGGTTGATATGATAAAGAATTGGAAAGAACGGTTCTCAGAGAACGCAGTGAATTATGAAGGCTATCCGATAGGGAAGACGCTGAAGCTCTTAGCCGGCAATCCGGATATAATATCATTAGCCGGCGGTCTGCCTTCGCCAGATGTTTTTCAGAAAAGCGAAGTCAGAATAGCTACTGAAAAAAGTTTAGCGGGAAGCAGCATTGACAAAGTTATGCAGTATTCCTCCATTCCCGGCGAAAAATCTCTTTTTGACGCGGTTATTCAATATCTTAAGCGTGATAAGATAAAGGTTTCGGAAGAGAATGTTCTCATAACCACTTCAGGCCAGCACGGACTCGACCTCGCAGGCAGATTATTTTTAAATCCGGGCGATACGGTTATGCTCGACAGGCCGACCTTCGCGGGAGCTATCGTGGCGTTCGATCTGAACAGACCTAAATATATCGGGGTTGATATAGAACCTGACGGTTCAAATGTAAAAGGATTCCGCAAAAAGCTGGAAGCTATAAAGAAGAAAGGCGGTAAGATGCCTAAATTCATTTATGTCGTTCCTGATTTCCAGAATCCGACAGGCATTTCAATGAGCATGAAAAAGAGGGAAGAGCTTCTTGATCTTAGCTATGATTATGATGTGCCTATCATAGAGGACAGTCCATATAAAGATCTGAGGTATTACGGAAAAATGATGCCTTCAATTTTTTCACTCGATCAGAAGAGAAAAGGCACGAATGTAATCGGGCTTTATACTTTCTCAAAAATATTCTGTCCGGGAATGAGGGTAGGCTTTAATATAGGACCGGCCGAAGTTATAAAGAAGATGTGCAATATTAAGGAAGGCAATGTTCTTAACACTCCGAAATATAATCAGGATATTTGTGCGTCTTATCTGACTGAAATGGATCTTGATAAGCATTTCGACGACTGCAGGAATTATTACAGGGAAAAGCTCAACCTGTTCCTGAAGACGATGGAGAAATATTTTCCGCCTGAATCAGGCGTTACATGGACAAAACCGGAAGGCGGACTATTTTTGTGGGTAACAGTTCCGGAAAAGATAGATACGGAAAAACTGTTCTACGAGGCATTGAAATATAAGGTAGCTTTTGTGCCCGGCTGGCAGTTCTACGGTGAAAAACCGTCGAAGAACCACATGAGGCTGAATTTTTCATTTTCATCAAAGGATCAGCTTGTCGAGGCTGTCAAAAGACTCGCAAAATGCATTAAGGATCAAAAATAAGAAAAATATTAGAATAAAAAAATGTCCTGAATTCAGGGCATTTTTATTTTCGATCAGAAATATATTTTACACAGTGCTTTTAACCAGATCGAAATCTATTGTCAAAAGCTCGCGGCTTACACCTTTAAGCAGAACTATGACTTCTTTCCCGACAGACAGTTCTTCGCCTGATCTGCGGCCTTTGAACAGCCTTCTTTTGTCGTCATATTCGAAACTGTCTTTATGCTGGTCTCTCGCCCTTACAAGACCCTCAACCGGCCACTCCTTCATTCTGACATAAACCCCGTAAGGCATGATCGTAACGATTACCGCTTCGAATTTTTTACCGATCTTATCGACCATGAATTCAACTATTTTCAGGTCGCGTGCTTCATATTCGGCTTTAATAGCTTTGATCTCGCGTTCTGAAGCCAGCATGCAGAGACTCTGAACGAATTTTTTATTGTCGCGTGATTTATTGATCGAAAGACGCTTAAGATGTTTTTTTATCAGCCTGTGCACCATAAGATCGGGATACCTTCTTATCGGCGAAGTGAAATGCGTGTAAAGCTCGAATGCAAGGCCGTAATGGCCGATGTTGTCAGTAGAATATTTAGCCTTCATCATGGCTCTAAGAAAATTATTCGCCAAATAATCGCCGTTCGGGGACTCCTTAATGATCTTCAAAAGATCCTGCATATAGAAATGATTCGTAGGATCATCGGGGATCTTGAATTTGATTCCGCTGGCCGCCATATCTTCAAAAAAATCGTTTATTTTTTCAAGCGACGGTTTTTCATGGATCCTGTAAACTCCGGGAAGCCTGTCTTCCTTCGAGTGAAGAAAGTGGGCCGCGCATTTATTAGCCGCGAGCATAAAATCTTCAATTATGCTGTTAGATTCGTAGAGCTGGTATCTGTGTATATCGATCGTCCTGCCTTCCTCATCAATAACAACCTTTATCTCCGGCAGATCGAATTCAATTCCGCCTTCTCTGATCCTTTTGGATTTGAGTATGTCCTTAAGTTCCTTAGACCATAAGGCTAGCTGTCTGAAATCTTTATACACAGCATCCGTCTCCCTTCCTGCTAGAGCATTATCGAGAAGCTGCTGGAATTCCTGATAATTGAATCTGAAAGCCGATTTCATAACGGTTTCTTTAAAATGATAATTTGTAATTTCACCTTCTTTATTGATCCTCATAAAGCATGAAAACGAAAGTCTTTCAACATCCGGGTTCAAGCTGCAGAGATAATTGGAGAGTTTTCTCGGAAGCATGGGGATAACCGAAGAGGGGAGATATAACGAGGTTCCCCTTGCAGCGGCTTCCTGATCAAGAATTCCGCCTTCGGGAATATAAGCCGAGACATCAGCAATATGAACCCCGAGATCGAATGTTCCGTCAGGAAGTTTATTTATCGATATCGCATCGTCAAAATCCTTTGCATCGGCAGGGTCAATTGTAAATATATTTTCATGCCTGATATCAGTTCTGTCAGGTATTAGATGAGTCACAAAATCTTGGGTATATTGTTCAAGGCTGTCCTGTATCTGTTTTGAGAATTCTTCGACAAAACCGTACTTTCGGGCAATCTTCATTAATGAAACATGCGGGTCTTCCTTATTACCGAGAACTTCAATTATATGAGCCGTCGCCTGATCTCTCCAATCATCAATATCAATAACGACCACAGTTCCTTCTTTGAGTTCCTCCCATTTCTTTTCGACCTTTTTCTTGTTAAGTCTTACATTCAGCCCGTTATCGCAAATAACATGCATCGCGCCTGAAATCAATTTTATCTCTCCGACATACTCGGTTTTGTCTCTTTTGAGTATTTTTACGATCTTACCTTCGATATCCCAGAATTTCGGGGTCTGAATAAGCACGAATTCAACTTCATCGCCGTCATAAGCATCATTTACATAAATTCTTGGAATAAAAACCGTGCCTTCGATCTCGTTTGAAGTAACTTTTCCGCTTCCGTTCTTTTTTATCTCTATTATCCCTGTGTAAGATCGTTCATTCTTACGGATGTAATCTTTAGGTTTAGGAGGTTCATAGAGTCTTTTTGAAGCTTTTTCATGCCTTTTTTCTTTTTTCATTTTAATGCCATGCCTTTTTTTATGCCGGGAATTTTTTGCTGAGCTTATCAGTATCTATAACGATCTCGGCTTCTTTTCTTAGTTTATCTGTATATTTCTTGATCTTGTGGTTCACTATCGAGTTTTCCATGCTTTGTCTGAGTTGTTCTTTTATCTCATCCAGCTCGAATTTACCACCTGATCTCTTATCGGTAAGTTTTATTATATGATAACCGAATTGTGTCTGCACAAGGTCAGATATCTCGCCGGTTTCCATTTCAAATGCGGCCTGTTCAAATTCAGGTACCATTTTTCCTCTGTCGAAGAAACCGAGATCACCACCGTTCTGTCCGCTCGGGCATTGAGAGTGTGTTTTAGCATGTTCGGAAAAATCTTCTCCATTCAGCAGAAGTTCATGTATCTCAAGAGCAATGTCTTTATCAGCTTCGCCGAAAAGAATATGCGATGCCCTGACCTCTTCTCCCTTATTGAACCTTTCCGGATACTGCTCGTAATATTTTTTTATGTCATCATCCGAAACATGTGTATCATCAAAAAATTTCTTACGCACGAAATTTCTTAATTTAAGGTTTCTTTCAACTCTTTCTTTTATTGTTTCCTCGGTATCCCCGGTTTTAGAAAGTGCCTGTCTGAAATCATCTTCGCTCTTAAAGCTTTTTTTCATTCTTGAAATAGTTTTCTCTGTCTCAACAGGATCAACTTCAATATTTTCCTTCTTTGCCACTTCCAGCATTAGAGCAGCGTCAACCAGAACATTAACTGTCTCTTCGATCTCATTTTTCTCAAGAAACTTCTTTTTAAAAATGAATTTCTTTTCAGCACATGCCATATCAAATTCTTTTTCCGATATTTCGTAGCCGTTAACCTTGATCATTGTTTTCTCCGTTTTATTTAAATATTTCGCCGGTTTGTTTATACCAGAACAGGATATCAAGATGATCCATAGGGATATTGATATCTTTTGAAAATTGTATCATTTTACTCTCAATATCAAGATAAACTTTTTCGCTTATAGTTTTGGGTATTTCATTAATCACATTCGACATGACAAGATTTTTTAAAATATGCCTGTCCAGGATAGCGATCTCTGAACCCATGCCGATATTCCTTAAAAAATGACTCGCTTCTTTATAGCTGTAGCCTTTTATATTCTCGACAAACCATTTCCTAAGTTCCGGTATATTATTTGAGTTTTGAAGTATGAATTTTTTTAGATCAATTCTACTTGTAAGCTCCCGATTGTGAACAATATATGCGCTTTTATTGTTATGGAACCTGACCCCTTTTATACTCATCCGCAGCTCGTCTGTAGAACCGTTTTTCAGAAGGTCTTTATCACGAAGAAATTCAATGCATTTCCAGCAGGACTTTGCTTTTGACTGCGGAGTCAGAGTACAGAAAGATAATTCAGCGAAAACATCATCGCTGTTCATTTTAGCAAATCCGTTTTTGAAAGACAGGAGCCTTTTAACTATATCCGGTCTGATCTGTCTGTATATCTGTAAAATATCGTCTATGCAATTATCAATCATAGCAGTCATTCTCAATTTTAATTCGTAAGATAAGAATTATTAAATAAAATTAGTATAAAATTATTTGGAATTACTGAAAAAAGTTATTAATTTGCAGATTACAATTATCCGGCGGTTAAAATGCTTGCAATTATCGAAGTTAATTATTCCGAATATAGAGAGAAGATAAGAAAAGTAAGAAATAAAGTTTTCGTCGAAGGGCAGAATGTTCCGGAGAATATTGAAGAGGATGGTAAAGATGATGAATGCTATCATGTGCTTCTTACCAGATATGACCAGCCGATAGCTACCGGCAGAATGGAGAAGGACGGGCATGTGGGCAGGATCGCTGTTCTTGAAGAGTACAGAGGTATGAATTTCGGAACTATGATAATGAATAAGCTTGAAGATATTGCCTTTAAGAACGGAATAAAGAAGCTTTATCTTAATTCCCAGAGTCACGCTATTCCGTTTTATATGAAACTCGGATATGAAACTGTCGGTGATTATTTCTTTGAAGCAGGAATAGAGCATAAAAAAATGGTAAAAGAACTTTAGGGCAGGTGTATGGGTTTACTAAAAAAGATCATTAAAAAGAAAACCAGTTTTGTTCAGTCGGACAATAAAGGTATATACCATAATAATGTCGATATTGCTTCTGGATACTGGGCAGAAAGAAAAAAACTGAAGAAATTTGAACCTTTTCTCCTTTATAAATTCAATGATGAGACTGATGCAGTGCGTGCTTTGATGCAGATAGACTGTATAAAGATCGCTGAAGACACAGAGGAGTTAATCTGCACAGAACCTCTGATATATGGCTATTATCCCGTCGAACAGGAAAGTTATGAGGTTATTTTGTGCGGAACCGCTATAAATAATAGTCTATTCGACAAAGTCAAAGCAGTTTTTGAAGCAAACAACGGAGAAGTAATAAACGAAAAGAAACCTGAAGAAAAAAAGAAAGAGCCAGTGCCTGCAGTAAAAAAAGAGGCTGAGAAACCTTCTCCGGCTGCTGAATTTGTAAGCGATGAGCTCAAAGAGAAGAACGGTAAGGATACAAAAATAAGGATATTCAGAGCTATTAATTCAAAAGACGCCATCGCCTTTTTAGAAACGAAACTTATAACTAAAAAGGATATGGTGATAATCGTAAAGACACCCGAAGGTATTTACGGAAGAAATTATCACGGCATTTATAAGGTCGGCGCAAGTAAAATGAAATCATAATTTCACATACTTATTCACAATCTTTTAACAAAAGGTAAACCGGGGTTTTATTAAAAAAAGGTTAAAAACATTTCTTAACCTGCCCGAACTTGCTGTCAAGAAAAAAATCAATTATTTTTCTAAAAAAAAATATTCATTATAAACAGATTGTTCACAATAGGGATTAATTTTTTTCGTAACTTACGGTAGTTTTATCAGTTTTGGTATAGACCAATTTATTTTTGCTTACAGCAATGCTGATAGTATCCCCATATCTGACATGCCCGGAAATTATTCTTTCTGCTACGGGATCCTCGATCAGATTCTCGACAGCTCTTTTTAAAGGTCTCGCACCGCTTTCGGCGTCGTAAAATTCTTCCATTATATATTTTCTGACTTTGGGAGATATATTGAGAGTAATATCGATTTTCGAAAGCTTTTCGCAGGATGCTTCTATGTGATTTGAAATAATCTGAAGTACCGCATTTTCAGAAAGATGATTGAAGACGATCACCTCGTCTATTCTATTTAGAAATTCGGGTTTGAAATACTTTTCGACCGTTTTTCTTGTAGTATCTTTCATTTTGATCTCTTTTTCTTCAAAAGAGGTTTTACTTCCGAATCCGATATTTTCAGTATTTGAAAGGTTCTTTGTGCCGATATTCGATGTGAAAATTATGATCGTGTTCTTAAAATCTACTTTGCGGCCGTTGCCGTCAGTCAGAACACCTTCGTCAAGTACCTGAAGAAGCATTCCGAAAACATCGGGATGGGCTTTTTCGATCTCATCGAAAAGCACTACTGAGTACGGATGCCTTCTGACCTTTTCGCTAAGCTGCCCGCCTTCACCGTAACCTATGTAACCGGGCGGTGAACCGATCATTCTCGAGACATTGAATTTTTCCATGTATTCGCTCATGTCTATCTTGATAAGCGCTCTGTCATTCTCAAATATCTCTTCAGAAAGCACTTTCGCAAGTTCGGTCTTGCCGACGCCTGTAGGACCGAGAAACAAAAATGACCCTATCGGTCTTTTAGGATCTTTAAACCCGGTTCTAGATCTTTTAACCCTTCTTATAACCGACTCAACAGCTTCGTGCTGGTCGATTATCCTTTTTGAGATCGATCTGGAGATCCTGTTAAGCCTGTTGCTTTCCGACACTTCAAGCTTGCTTATCGGGATAGATGTCATCATGGAAATGATGTCTCTGATATTATCAACAGATATATTCAGAAATTTATTTGAAACGGATTTATGCCAATGTTCTCTTTCTTTTTCGAGTTTTGATCGCAGATCGTTGATCTTGTCTCTGAGTACGGCAGCTTTTTCGAACATCTGTTTTTCGATCTTCTGATTTTTTTCTTTATTAAGTATCTCTATCTGATCTTCGAGCTCAGTGATTTTAGCGGGGACTTTTATTGAAAGGTGTTTTTTGGCGCCTGCTTCATCAATGACATCAATAGCTTTGTCCGGAAGAAATCTTTCGGTGATATATCTGTCGCTAAGTTCGGCAGCGGCCACAAGGCTTTCGTCTGAGTATTTGACCTTATGGTGATTTTCATATTTGGACTGAAGTCCTTTCAGTATTTCAAATGTCTCTGAAACTGAAGGCGGATCAACCAGAACTTTCTGGAATCTTCTTTCCAGAGCTCCATCCTTTTCGATTGTTGTCCTGTATTCATCCAAAGTCGTTGCTCCTATGCACTGTATATCACCCCGTGCCAGTGCGGGTTTGAACATATTTGAAGCATCCATCGATCCGGATGTGCTGCCGGCTCCAACTATTGTATGAATCTCATCGAGAAATAAGATCGTATTTCTATCGCTCTCAATTTCCTTTATTACAGCTTTTATTCTTTCTTCGAACTGACCACGGTATTTCGTTCCTGCTATCAGCATACCCATATCAAGACCCAGGATTCTTTTTCCGAGCAGAACTGACGGGACAGATTTTTCTATTATCTTTAGAGCAAGTCCTTCGACTATAGCGGTTTTTCCTGTTCCCGGTTCTCCGATAAGTATAGGATTGTTCTTTTTTCTTCTTGACAGTATTTGCACTATTCTATCGATCTCTTCGGATCTCCCGATAACAGGGTCGAGCTTGCCGTCTTTGGCCAGGGCTGTAATGTCGTGCGAGAACATCTCGAGAGAGAATTCCGCCTGAGGTTCCATCTTTTCGTAAGGAACTTTATTCATTTTCGAAGTTGCGCCTGTGATCAGCACCTGTTTTACGCGCTGGTATGTAATTCCATGAAATCTCAGGATCCTTTCAGTATATGTATTTACAGCCTTAGTCAGAGAAAGAAGCAGGTGTTCGGTTCCTGTATATATACTGTTAAGTTCAACTGCTTCCTGAACAGCCTGAGTTATTATTCTGTCGCTTTCATGGCTGAGAGGTATAAAACCCAGTTTTATGAGCTCTTTGTTCCTTGCCATGCCGTTCGCGATGTCTTTCTGAAGCGAGGTAATGTCGCAATTAAGTTTTGTCAGAATATTAAAAGCGGTGCCTTCGTTCAATCTGATAATACCAAGTGCAAGATGTCCCGGGTAAACCGTGTCATGGCCGAGCTGAAGAGTTATTTCTTTGGAAAGTTCTAAAACTTTATGCATTCTTGAAGAGTAATTTGTTTCCATACAAGTGCTCCGGAATTATTTTTGAAATAAACTGTCAGCTTTAAGAGAATCTTTCAGATCTTCGATCTTTTCGCTGACTTTGATCTCGATAATGTCGTCGTATTTTTTCTTAAAGATCTTTTTCATGTTGACTACAAAAGGGTCCATCATCATTGAAATGCGGTAAGCTCCGTAACCGAGTCTGGAATATGTTTTTCCCTGTTCTTCCGCATTTATATCCGGTTCGATCTTCATTTCATCCGCAGCGGTAAGATCCAGACCTTTGTTAATTAATTCATCGGTAAATCTGTCGGGAGTAACATGTTTTTTAAGGTATTCATCTCCAGAACCTATTGATCTGACGATCAGAAAAAGGAAGCAGACTACCAGAAAACCGTTCAAAGCTCCGAAAATTATTCCCGCTATTCTGTTCGGGATAGAAGTAAGAAGTATGTCGAAAGTTTTACTCAAGGTCTTACCGATTACATAAAATACCGCGAAAATAATGAAAAAGGCCGCGGTCTGAACCAGCATCAGGATCACTCCTTCGGGTTCTTCAGAGATAATTTTCGAGATGAAACTACTCATTGGAGTATTAAAATAGAACGCGCAGAATATTCCCGCGAACTGAAAAAGCTGGGGAATAAAACCTTTCCAGAAACCGACAAACTCATAGAATGCTATTATAACGAGCACTAAAATATCGATATAATTCATATATTATCTCCCGAAAAATTTCAATGGAATATAATAAAAAAAGAGTGACGCGTCACTCTTTTTTATTCTCTTATAGGAGTTTATAATTAAAATCCTCTGTTCTGCATTCTCTGGATCTTCTGCTGCTTTCTTGTAGCCTGAATTCTTTCTCTTCTGTTAACCCAAGTCGGTTTTTCGTATCTTTCTCTTAATCTGAGTTCAGCTAAAACTCCGCTTTTCTCAAAAGTTTTTGTAAATCTTTTAAGGGCTTTTTCAAAATGTTCGCCGTCTCTAACTTTTATGTGTATCACTGCCGATCACCTCCTCCGGGCATGCTTCTTTTTAAACAGGCCGGAAATATAAACTAAATATTTCCGGTCGGCAAATGAATTATTTAAAAAATATATTTATTTTAAAACCGTCATTTTTCTTATCTGTTTTATTCCATTCTCAGATCTTAGACCGAAATAATAAACCCCAGATGAAAGTTTATCGGCTTTCCATTCAAATGAATGATCGCCCTGATGAAGCATTTTTTTATCGATCAGCGTTTCTACGATCTCACCGGTAGTGTTATATATTGTCAGAGAAACCTGCTGAGAGATTTTCAGATCGAATCTGATCTTTGTTGAAGGGTTGAAAGGGTTCGGATAATTTTGTTCAAGAACGAAATCATTCGCTGTGAATTCAGCGTTCTCTATCCCGGCAGCTGTCGAAAAAGTAAGCTGCTTCAAGTTAGAAATATTTTGGTCGTCCGTAATGCGAAATAAAATATTCCATGACTTGTCGGCTTCAAAAGTTGTTCCGCTGAAAATCCCGTCGGTGCTTAGTTCTAAACCGTAAGGGTAAGGAACGGTAGAGAATGCCGTTTTCATCCCTGAAGCATTAGAGATGTTTGAAATCGAAGAAATAACCGCGTCTGTTACTTTCCCGTTTGAAATTCCCGAAGCCCAAGCTATCCCGGTCGTTAATGAATCTCCGTAGAAAAATTCTATTCTTGAGTCGGAATAAATTCTGGTCTCGAAATCAAGATCCACTTCCTGAACATCGTACAGTGAAGTTATCCATCTGACTGTCAGACAGCTGTCATTCACTGCATAATATACGCCATCTCCGTCCGCAGGGTACGCCATCAGATCAGCGCCGTATGCAGTTATGGTCTTAAAAGCCAGAATATCACCTTCCGTTCTTATATAATCAAAGCCGTCTTCAAGTTTTATTGATCCGTCAGTGATTACAGTAACTTTGTCATATAATTTTCCGTAGAACGGGAACTGGAACGGAAGTTCGATAACTGCGTATCCGTCGTCGTCATTTGTCATTTCAAGAGATGTTTCAGTGTTAAGGTAGAAATCTCCGGTGTTTTCAACTTCCGAGTATTCGCAGATAACATCCCATTTGTATGGAGGCATTCCTCCTGATGCTGACAGCGCGTATGAATATGGAATTCCGGGATCAGAAACCGGAATAACGATGTCGTCTATAACAGGCGCGTCAAAATCAACCGAAGCGATAACAGAAAGGTAAGTGGTTGAGTTTTTTGTTATGGCTACAGCCGTCTGGGGGCTGACATACTCGTTCAGAGTTTTGTCAAGTATAGAAAACGAAGTAATGCTTCCTCTTCCTGCAGTATCTTTCTCTTTGTGTTCTACACAAATGAAAAATTTAGCTTTTTCATTCGGGTTTATATAAGTTAAGAGCGGGCTTATATCTATACCGAGCTCAAGTATATTATCTATGCCGTTCATTCCGAAAGCTCCGCCCTGATAGTTAAAGTGAGGGAACTGCACATAATATTCGGGGACCGTTGCTGTCGTATCAGACGATACACCCGCATAAATTTTCAATTCTTCTCTGTCGCTGAAATTTATTGTGGATTTCATGTACAGGCTCGGAGAAAAATCATCTCTCACTCTAATGGTGTGAACTGCGTTCATCCATATTCCGCCTTCCTCAAGAGCGAGAGCTAGAGTTCTGTAGGCGACCCAGATCTTTCCGAAATCAACCCAGCCAGATCCCCACGAATTCGCCATTAAAAGACCTCCGATCTCCCAGTCTTTCATATTAACTTCACCGTCCCCTGTTATATCAAGGTCATTAGTAAAACGGCCGTCACCGTTCATATCAAATCTTATAGAGTCGTTATATCCTACGAAAGTCATCGCATGATTAACTGCAGAATCCCATTTCCAGAGCAGAGATTTTCCGGCTTCTTCTGTTCCTGCGGGAAGAGGATCGATCTCGACCCAGCTTACCCCGGCAGCAAAATTCACGATACCTCCTGTCGGCGACCCGTCGCAATAATCGTTAAAATACTGTTTTAGCGTCTGAAGTCCTTCTGGAGTTCCTACGGGGATCGTCAGAACTTCTACGATCCTTTTCTCCATTCCGGACAAGTAATTATCAAAGCCGCCCATCCAAATTTTATTCATTGTCAATGGATCGGTAGAAGGCCATAATCCGCCGTAGGTCGTTACATTAGGAATTCCACCTGCATTAATTATATCCCATCCTCCAAAGTAAGTTGAGCCGTTATCACCTGAGCCTCCGTTAAGGAAATTGTATGTATAATGAGTAGGGTACTGATTATCCGTAACATTTGCGCTTGTTCCGTTAATGTAATTCATTTCATAAGTGAAATTATAACCGATCCCGCTTGCCTGCGCGCAGCTTCCGCCCATTTGGTTGAATATCGGTCTGAAATAGGGCAATACTGAGTTGTCCAGTTTATATGGTATCTCTTTACCTTTGTATTTATTAGACAGAGTCAACTTTGGAATGGCTTCGATCCGCTGCATTTCTTCTGCATCAGGCATTTTCCAGCCTCCTGCCCACCATGGCTCACCGTTAGGATCAGGGTTCATATTTATAAGTTCAGCATTAGCCATAAAAAACAATGAGATCGAAAGCAGCAATATTGATTTCTTCATGTTAAGCTCCTTATTTTGCATTGTCGGCAGTTATATAGTAGAAGTATTTATTGCCAGATAAAATATTATTGTCCGTGTACGATGTAGAAGAAGAAGTATCAAGGAAAGCAAATCCCGAATACGGTTGAACGGATCTGTAAATTCTGTAAGAAGACGCTCCGATAACCGCATCCCATACGATCGTCGCTGAAGAGGAAGTAGCATTAAAGCTTGTGATCGCGGGGGTTCCGGGAGCAGAGATAAGAGTAAATGGAATTATCTTGATGTCTGAAATATTATTGCTGTCGGTCACTCTGAATTTAATATTCCATGTATCGTCTGTCCCGTTCAAAGTGCCGCTGAAAATTCCACCGGAGCTTAGTTCCATGCCGTAAGGGTAGTCGGTTGTAGTAAATCCGGTTTTTAATCCTGAAGGATTACTTGTGTTTGCATATTGAGAGATCTTACAATCCGCAGAGCTTCCGTTAGAAACTCCTGCCGACCAGACGAGCCCTGTCGTCATACCTGTTCCATAAAAGAATTCAATGTTCGAGTTTGAATAAATTTTAACCGCGAATTCAAGATTCGCAGTCTGCACGCCGCATATTGATGTTTTCCACCTTACCGTAAGATGATCGGCATTTTTATAATAAAAGATACCGTCTCCGTCAACAGGATAAGCCTGAAGATCCTGAGAATAAACCGTAATTGCTCTCGTAGCTATAATATCGCCTTCATTTCTGACATAAACAAATTCATCCCCGAATAGAATTGAGCCGTCGGTGCACACTGTTATATGATCGTAAAGTTTACCGTAGAAAGGAAAATCGAAGTCAAGGTCAACTCTTGCGATCCCGTCGTCGTCGCTGTTCGTAGTCAGCGGATTTACGGCTTCTGTAGGAAATAAATTTGAATTTGCCGTTTCTGTATAGTCATAAAGCGTATCCCATACAAAAGGGGAAGCTCCATTACTTACAGAAAGCTGTTCGCTGTAAGGTATTCCAGACTGTGCGTCAGGCAGCGAAGAATTTGTTATAGAAGGCTGATTGAAGCTCGTTCCGGTAATTACGCTCATATATGTTGTTGAGTTCGTAACTATAGTTACATTCGATTGTGAACTCGTTTTCGTGACTGCATTTTCATCAACAACAGCCATAGAAACGATTCTTCCTGTTCCGGCCCCACCGGCATCCTTCTGCTCGACGCAGATAAAATATTTAACACGCTGAGCACTGTCTACATAGCTCAGTAGCGAACTGATATCAAGCCCAAGCTCGATCGTACTGTCAGTATCGCCAACCATTTTTATATTTGTTCCGCCCTGATAGTTAAATATCGGAAATGAAACGGTATATTGAGGAACTGAAGCTGTTGTATCAGTTGAAACACCCGCATAGATCTTAAGCTCTTTTCTGTCACTGTAAGTAACTGTAGCTTTGAGTTTCAGCTGCGGTACGAATGAGTTCTTAACTTTCATAGTGTAAACAGTGTTGTTGTTGATCCCGCCGTCAGCAAGAGATAAGGCAAGCGTTCTGTAAGGTGCCCATGCTTTTCCAAGCGTTCCCCATGTAGTACCCCACGAATTGACCATCAGTACGGCGCCTTTTTCCCAGTCTTTCATGTCAACAACGCTGTCTCCGTTAATATCAATATCATTCGTGTATCTTCCATCGCTGTTGAAATCATATCTGATAGAGTCATTGTAACCTGCGAAGGTCATAGCATGATTAACGATCGGGTCCCAGTTTAAAACTACGGTCTGGCCGGCGTTTTCAGTTCCCGCAGGTAATGTGCTTGTTGCGAATGTATAGCTCACTCCGGCGGAAAAGTTAACTATTCCTCCTGCCGATGAACCGTCGCAGTGGTCGTTAAAATACTGTTTTAAAGTTGCAAGCCCTTCAGGTGTACCGACAGGGATCTGGATCACTTCAGAAACACGGTTGTTCATTCCCGTCTGATATACCGGGAACCCGTCCTTCCAGAGAAGATTCTGATAAGTTGTGTTCGTCGTTGGCCACAAATATCCGCCGTAGGTTGCTACATCAGGGACTCCGCAGTTCTTTGCAATGTCCCAACCCTGAAAATAAGTTGAACCGTTCGCACCTGAACCGTCATTCAGATAGTTGTATGTGAAATGGCTCGGAAGCTGATTGGCTGTAACATTTGCCGTGGTTCCTCTTACGAAATTCATCTCATAAGTCATATTATATGCAATTCCGCTTGCCTGAGCGCAGCTACCGCCGACCTGGTTGAATATAGGTCTGAAATACTGGTTAACAGAGTTGTCAAGCGCGTAAGCCAGTTTTGCTTTACTGTTCTTATATGAATCGGGTAAAGTCAGTTTCGGTAAAGCATCAATTTGTGTCTGTTCATCCGCAGTCGGATTTTTCCATCCGCCGGCCCACCACGGCTCACCGTTCGGATCGGGGTTCATATTTATCAGGTCAGCGAACATAAGGTGTGCGAGTAAAGCTACTAAGATTATCGATATTTTTTTCATGGAATACATCCTTTTAATTTTTTTCAATTATCTGAATATAATAAAAGAAAAGGAAATTGTAAAGTTAACAATTTCCTTTAATTCGATGTTTAACCAAGAATTATTTTTTAAGATTATCCGCAGTTATGTAATAGAAATACTTATTTGAACCGGATATTTCTGTGTCTTCATAAGGCGGTGTGGGAGAAGTTCCTAACTTAGTATAAGTTCCATAAGGAAGATTTGATCTGTAAATGTTATAGACAGTAGCACCCGAAACAGCGTCCCATGTAAGTATAGCCGATGAAACAGAAGCGGCGACGCTGATATTTCCGGGAATACCCATCGGCGCAATCAGTGAGAAAGGAAGTACCTTCAGCGAAGATATGTTATTGAGATCTGTAACACTGAACATAATATTCCATGTATTTGGAGTGCAGGTTAAAGTTCCGCCGAAAACACCGGATTCGCTCAGTCCCATTCCATACGGAAAGTCCGAAACGATAAATTTTGTTTTCAAACCTGAAGGATCATTTGTATTTGACAAACAGGACATAAGACAATTATTTTCATTTCCGTCAGAAATTCCTGAAGCCCAGATGATTTCAGTTGACAAATTTTCTCCGTAAAAGAATTCGATATTTCCAGATGAATACAATTTTGCAGCGAAATCAATACTTGCTTCAGTATCTAAATAAGTGGATGTTATCCATCTTACTTCGATATATTCGGTATTTTTATAAAAGAAAATACCTTCACCGTAAGAAGAAACGCTTGCCAGATCAGCTGCGTAGGGTGTAATATTTCTTGCCGACATAATATTTACTTCTGTAGTAATAAATTCAAAAACGCCGCCGAAAAGTATTGAACCGTTTGTTGAGATAGTAATCTGATCATAAAGTTTTCCGTAGAACGGGAACTCGAAGTCAAGATCAATTATACCGAAACCGTCATCATCATCATTAGTGATCAGCAGACTGTCCGCCTCTTCCTGAAAATTTGAAATATTATCAATTTGAGCATAATCGTATTTGATTCTCCAAGCATAAGGAGCAGAACCGTTCTGAGCAGTCAGATCGTAAGAATATAATTCGTTTTGAGTAGCTGTAGGCAACGAACCAGTTACAATCTCAGGCGGATTAAAACTTGAAGATTTTATCAGCGACATATATGTTGTTGCATTATTTTCAATGTAAACGGGGGACTGGGCAGAAACGGTCTCATTTGAATCAGCATCAATTACAGAGAATGAAATTATCTCACCTTCGCCGTAATTATAGGGGTCAACTTCATTTAAACATATAAAATATTTTACAGGCTCATCCGGATTTACATAAGCGAGAAGAGGTGTAATATCCAGTCCGAATTCAATTTCGTTCGTATCGCCTACCATTCCATAATATCCTCCCTGATAAACGAATAGCGGGAATGGGAGTATGTGTTCAGGAAAAGTTGCAGATGTATCTGAAGCTACACCTGCAAAGATCTTTACATCAGTTCTTTCGTTATGATTCACTACAGCTTTGAGTTTTAATGTCGGAGTAAACGATTCTTTAACTCTGATTGAGCTAACGACATTATTCCAGATACCGCCTTCTGATATATCTAATGCCAGCGTACGGTACATTACCCACGCTTTTCCGGAATTGCCCCATGTTGTTCCCCATGAATTAACCATTCTGAGTCCGCCGATCTCCCAGTCTTTCATATCAACAATTTCATCACCGGTGATATCGAGATCATTGGTGTACCGGCCGTCGTTATTGTAATCTACCCTGATAGAATCATCGTAACCCGTAAATGTCATCGCATGATTCATTACAGAGCCCCACATCTTTATAACATATTGACCTGCGTTGGGGGTGCCTGCAGGAAGCGTTCCTGTCCAGTACTCGCCGGAAACTCCCGCAGCAAAATTGACTACACCTCCGTTTGTGGAACCGTCTGCATGGTCTATAAACCATTGTTTTAGAGTTAGAAGACCTTCGGGAGTGCCGACCTGAATATTGATGAGCTCTTTAACGCGATTATTCATACCGATATCCCAGCCCTCGTAGCCGTTCATCCATGTCACGGCAGTATTAACGAGCGGATACATGCCGCCATAAGTATCGCAATCCGGTACGCCGTTGGCTTTGATGATTTCCCATCCGTCAAAGTACCACGATCCGTTGTCATACCCGTCGTTCAGAAAATTATAGGTATGATGAGTAGGAAACTGATTTACAAGTACATTTGCTGCAGTTCCTCTTTCAAGATTTATTTCATAAGTAAAATTATAGCCTACTCCGCTTGCCTGTCCGCAGCTTCCGTTCTTTTGGGTGAAAACCGGTCTGAAATAGGGCAGCAGGGAGTTGTCAATTGATGACGGGAGAGGGTCCTTTCTGTCTTTGTAAGTATCCGGTAAGACAAGTTTAGGAATTGCATTGAATCTGGCCATCTGCTCGGGTGTCGGTTCGGAAACTCCGCCCACGATCCATGGATCTCCGTAAGGATCGGGGTTTGCGTTATAGAGCTCACCGAACAGAAAGGAGTTTACAATTATTAAGGCTGCTAATACAGATATTTTCATTTTTTTCTCCAAAATATTTTACTAAATAGTAACAAAAGCGGATAAAATTGTAAATAGAAATAAAAATTATTTTAAAAGAAGCATTTTGCAGCAGAATGAACTTCCAGATCCGTCCGTCAGTATTGAGTAATAAATACCTGAAGAATAATTTTCGGGTCGCCAAACTAAAGTGTGGGTTCCTTTTTTTAAAAAACTGTTATCAAATATCTTGCAAGCTATCTGCCCGCTTGAATTAAAGATAATCAGAGAAAAATTTCCGCTTTGGTTCAAGCTGAACCTGATTTCTGTAACGGAATTAAACGGGTTGGGAAAGTTCATAAAAAAATCTTTATCGGAAACGGTTTCTTCTTCCATAGCAGTAGAGGATGAGATGCCGATCTCTTTTTCAGATGATATTCCATTCCAGTCTGTGATCCTGATTTTAAGAATCCATGATTTATCGTATTCATGGATCGTTCCTGACAGAACTCCGGAGCCATTTATAGCTAAACCATTAGGGAAATCAGGAGCATTAAGGGTAATATTCTTTCCTGACGGATCATAAATTCCGCTGATACCGGAAATGATATAATTTTTAGAATCTCCGTTTGATATTCCGCTATACCAATCAGCGCCTTCAGTAATATAGTCGGCATGAAAGAATTCGATCTTTCCGTCAGAGTAAATTCTGCAAGCAAATTTTATATTTGCGAAGCTGTCAGTTCTTGTAGCGGAATCCCATATAACCGTGAAGAAATTTATAGCCGAGAGAAAATAGATTCCGTCTCCGTTGGTAGGATAGCAGGTAAGTTCTGCCGCATGAGGAGCTATCACTTTATTTTCAATCAAGCTTAACTCATCCTGAATGTAGTAATATTTATTTTCAAAACAAATATAACCGTCTGTAGAAACAAAAACAGAATCATAAAAGTTTCCAAAAAAAGGGAACCGGAATTCAAGTTCGACGGGTATTATATCGTTATCGGGGTTGTTATGGGGCAGAACAGCAGCAGTGAATTCTCCCGAAGGGAAATCATTTGTATTTTCATTTTCTGTATAATCAATTATAAAATTCCAATTATACGGATCCCGACCGCCTCTTGATATCATTTGAAAAAAATAAGGTTCCTCAGGTATAATTTCCGGTAATGCACTTACAGTGATCAGAGGAGTGTTATAATATACCGGAAGAACTACACTCAAATAAGTCGTATCATTATCTGCTATTTGTAGATTAGTTTCAGCACAGGATACAGTATTGCCCCATTCATCAGTAACTGACATCGAAATTATTTTTCCTACTGAAGTGAAAAAACTATCTCTTTCAGCAACACAAAGAAATATTTCAGCTACGGAATTGTTTTCAATATCTGCAATAAGGGAAGTAATATCAAGACCTATGTCAATATAAGACGAATCACCGGACATAGGATAATTGCCGCCGGCGTGATCAAGCATCAGGCAATCCATTATTTTATCGGGTTTGAAAGAACCGGAATCACTAGAAACACCTGCGTATATCTTAAGATTGTTCCTGTCGGGATAATCAATTTCAGCGCGTAGTTTTAGCAGGGGAGTATAGTAATCAAAAGTGTTGATTGCGTGAGCAGTCTGAGTCCAGATACCGCCTTCCCAGTGCTTATATCCAAGCGTATTATACATTACCCAGCTTCTGCCGTTATCGCCCCATGTGTAACCCCATGAGTTGACCATTAGAAGTGCTCCGATCTCCCAGTCTTTCATATCAACAACCAAGTCTCCGTTGATATCAAGATCATTGGTAAATCTTCCGTCACCGTTATAGTCATAGCGGATAGAATCATTATAGCCAGCTATTGTCATGGCGTGATTGACTGTTGTATGCCATTTAGTAATAACTGATTCTCCGGAATGTGGTGTGTTCTGATGAAGAGTATCTGTCTGCCATGTGTACAAGACACCGGCTGAAAAAACTGCCACGCCTCCGTAAATTGAACCGTTACCGTGGTCGAAAAGCCATCTTTTAAGGTCATCAAGGCCTTCGGGAGTTCCGCATGGTAATGCGATCACTTCGCATACTCTGTTCTCCATGGCCCTTTCGTATTTATCGTACCCGGTCATCCAGAGAATTTCTCTCAGATCAGGGTCGTCTGTCGGCACCATTCCCCCATAGTCCTGATTGTAAGGGCAGCCTTCCCGTTTAAGGATCTCCCAGCCGTCAAAATAATTTGATCCTTCACCTTCGCTCCCGCTGTTCAGGAAATTGTATGTAAAATAATGCGGGAATTGGTTCTTATTGAAATTTGCGTTTGTACCGCGCATCCTGTTCAATTCATAGGTGAAAGTGTAACCGACACCGGCTGCCTGAGCACATTCATTCGCATACTGTGAAAAAACTGGTCTGAAATAAACGCTTATCGAATTGTCAACGCTGTCTGGAAGAGTGTCTTTAACAATAAATTTGTCAGGTTTAAAAACTTTTAGGGAATCAATCATTTTCATCTGTTCCGGTGAAGGTTCCTTCCAGCCCCCTGATGTCAATGGATCCCCGCTCGGGTAGATAGCGTGATCGGCCATTTCTGCGGAGAGAAAAAAGCAAACCAAAAGAAAATATGAAAAAAGAAATTTTCTCATTCTGGCAATATAATAAAAAAAGACAGTAAAGTTACAATTATTTTACCATGAGCATCTTTTTTGTAAGCTCTTTTCCGCCAGCTATGAGCTTGTAGAAATACAATCCGGAATTTAGATCATCCGCTTCGAACTTTACATTGTGGTAACCAGCTGCCATTTCTTTATCAATAATTTTTCGCACAAGCTGACCAGCTATGTTAAAAACAGACAACTCAACTTTACCTGATTTGCTCAAAGCAAACTTGATGTTCGTAGCCGGATTGAAAGGATTCGGATAATTCTGATAAAGTTCGGTAGTGCGCGGCAGAACCGATTCTGTGTCTTCAATTGAAGTCGGATCGTATTCATAACAACCTATATCTGGAATAGCGTCTCTTGAAAAACCGGCAAGATCAGATAAAGGCACATTGGAAGTCCAAACTCCCGCGTCCCGAAGCGGTGAATATTCCTGAATCATCCAGTTGCCGCTTTCAGGGTCCGAGAAATAGGGCGAGTTCGGATCGCCTGAGTTGTCGGAAGAGAGGTCAATATTTCCTTCACCGGAGTATCCGCCTGTTATTCCGCAATATGAAATCGTTTGTATCGAGCCATATAGAGCTTCATACTCAAATGTGAATGCGGAAGAATCTCCCCAAATTACACTATTTTGTATAATTTCACGATTGAATCCTGTCATACAATCGCTTTTTATTTGAATCCCACTTCCTATAGGGGCAATATTTTTTACGATTGTAGAATTAAAAATTTTGAGTGTGTCTGAATCGCCAAAAGTAATATACTCCGCCCAATGGTAAATGCCGCCTCCTTCTTTACCGGCTGTATTATTTGATATCAAGCAGTTTTGAATTGTGGGGTATGCTCCTTCGTTTTCAATACCACCTCCATATAATTCTGCAATGTTTCCTGTAACTGTGCAATTTTCAATTATTGGATAAGCAGGGTCTGAACCAACTGCAACTCCACCACCTACTATTGCATAATTATTCTTAATAAGGCATTTGGATATTCTGGGTGAACATGCCCGGTTGTAAATACCACCGCCCAAAAGCGTGCTGTACCTTAATGTACCGTCTGCATTGCCATCCGTTATAGTAAATCCGTCAATTACAGCAGAATTGTCTATTAATGTGCCACCATTATAGATTACATGATAGCAGTTATCTTCCGAATATCCTTTCACTCCAATATCTCCTGATAGAATGGTTTCGTTTTCTTTTATATCCCTTTGATCAATTGATGTTTCAATACCGTTGTAACCGCCATACAATTTTTTATTCGGTCTTATTCTAAAGTGCTTCTCTCTTTCGGTAGTTCCATGATAAACATCTACTAAAGGCCAGCCATTCGGTACATAAATACCTTTTGCAACCCATATTTCAGTCGCATCAGGATGATCAATACCGTTCTGTAATTCATAACCATTTAAAGCATTGCTCCAGGATGACCCATCTCCGGTACCTTCTTCTTTGATATATACTATTCCGTTTGCATCAGGGTTTATTACTATAGAATCTGAAGTCGTAAAAGAAAGCTCATTATCTGCATAAGAATATCCAAATTTATTTTCACAATATGCTCTGTAGTAGTATATTGTATTTGGAGATAAATTAGTAACAAACAACTCAAACGCCCCTGCATCTATAAGCTCTAATAGCCTTACGAGTTTACCTTCTGTCTCAGGATCGAATCCGTTACTAGTGCTGTATTTTATTCCTTTTGCAATGACCTGAGCATTACCTTCATCCGTTACATCTCCTTTTAAAGTTGCATATGTAGCAGATATGTTCTCAGCAGGTAATGTTGAAACTGATGGCAATGTAGCATTTGGTTCTGTATTTTTAAACTCATAAGCTCCAATATCATATATTAGACCCTGAGGCCTCGGGGCTAAATTTATATCTGTTTCAGGAGCATTCCAATATACACCGAAGTCAATGCACGGAGATGTTGATTGTAGTGTCCAGTCATTCTTATCCGTATCAGTGAAATAAGGAGAATTGGTATCTCCTTCATTATTTGATGATAAAAAATAATTACCAAAACCACTGTAACCATCCTGTATAGCATTAAAATAAAATTTTATATAACCTGTATCATATTGATAAATTTGTGTATCGCAATTATTTCCCCAAATAATATTGTTAGAAACTTCATTAACACCAAATTGAACTTCCCATTCGTATTCTTCGGTCGCAAGATAAATTCCTCCACCGTCATCATAGGCTGTGTTATTTACAATAGTACAATTTGTAATGATTGTTGATTCTCCGTTACTGAAAATCGCTCCACCATATCTTGAAGAATTGTTATAAAATAAGCAGTTTTCTACGATCATATAAGTATTATAATCATAATTATATCTATTTCCTAAAGCTCCACCTAAAAAAATTGAATGATTATTGTGAAAAGTACAATTCCTTATGGTCAATTCAGAATCATGGTTGTAAAAAGCAGAACCGGTTCCATAGGTATCTTCAGCGTTACCGCCTGTAAAAGTCACTCCATCAATTATTACTGTAACATTTGAGCCGTATCGACCGTTTGTCATTATATGATAGCAATTGTCAGAATTATCACCTACAAAACCTATATCACCAGATAATATAGTTTCATTGTTTTTTAAATCTCTTTGTGAAATATCAATTTCAGAACCACTGAATCCGCCATACAAATCTGTGTATATGGCAAAGTACATTTCTCTTTCAGGACCGGGAGAAAGTGAATGAGGCCATGAATTAGGTTTGTATATTCCTTTTGCGACCCAGACCTCGTCGCCTCTATGTGTGCTGTCAATTGCTACTTGCAACGAATCCCCCGGGTAAGAATTTTCCCAGGCAGAACCGTCAAAATTTCCGCCTCCGTTCTGTGTTACATAATAGATTGTGGAAAACAATATATTTACGGTTGTAAAAAATATTACTATCAGCATTCGTTTCATTTCTTTCTCCGTGCGTTCATTCCTTAAGTTTAATATACAGATAAATTTTTTGATTTCCGAGAAAATAATCAAACCGGACAGTAATTTCCAGTCCGGTTCAATTTACTGAAAATTTATTTAGTTAGAATCAACTTTTTCGTTATTGTCGCGCCATTAGACTTGAGAGTATAGTAATAAACTCCTGAATTCAATTTGCTGCCATCAAAATCAACAGCGTGATTGCCTGCATTCATAACTCCATTAGCAAGTTCTGTAACTTTCTGCCCGCTGATGTTATATACAATGAGCTTAACATCAGATGTCTTAGCCAGATCAAATGTTATCTGTGTAACAGGATTGAACGGGTTCGGATAGTTTTGATANNCGGAATTGTCAACACTTCTATTACCTTTACCTTCAGCTTCTTTTAAAAGCGTTGCAAGAGCGATATTTATTTCAGCAAGAACAACTTCCTCTTCAAAATCTGCTTCAGCTTTCATTTCTTCCGCTACTGCAATAGCATCATCGTACCTTCTGCCTTTTATATGAGTAGCTACTTTTTTCCCTTTAAAAAACTTCTTATGCGAAGTAGCATCAGAATTTAGAGCTTCATCATACATGGAAATAAGCACATTGTTGTCAAGTCCGGCCTGTTCATAAAGGTAAGGCAGTCTCGTCATAGCTACATAGTATTCGGGAGTGTCAACATATTTCTTTATAATATGCTCGTACAGTTTTATTGCAGGCGTTAGTTTGTCATCTGTCTCAAGGCTTATAGCATTAGTAAGTATCCTGCTTTCTTCGGTTATGTAGCTGTTAAATGAGCTATTATACTCATCCGCTAAACTCCATGTCGGGTCATATTTAATTATATATTGCGGGTGTTCAAAGAAATAGTCATCAGTAACATCTTCCGTCCCCCAATAATTCAATATGGCGTCAATAGTTATGATCTGATTAGGATCTCTAATGTCTTCCTGCGCAATAGAAATTCCATAGAAATTCGGGCTTGAGATAATATCGTTATACCGCATGTATATGCTGCCTGTAGGATTAATACCTATCTGTGCGCTTGGGAATAATGAGCTGTTACTCAAATATGCGTTTTTTTGAATTGTGCAGTTCACAGCTCCAAAAGGCTGATTGTCCTCTGTATTTATAAGCTGAGGTATGGCGTCATGTCCTGATGCAATTATTCCAAAGTATTTATTGTAGCTGATCTCGCATTTTGAAACTACTGGCGAACTCATCACAAAATAAGCGCCGATATTAAAATGGCTAATTGTATTCCTGCTGAATGTTCCGTCAGATCCTGTAATAAATACTCCCCAGCCGTTATCAGTACCCGTAAAAGTGTTGTTGGTGATTGTATAGCCGTAGCCGGGCTGCATTCCTAAAAGATTGATCCCGTTTGTACAGCCCTCGAAAGCGGAGTTATCTATATTGAACTTGTAAGTACCTGTCCCATAGACGCCGGTTACTGCGTTTTTAATTACAACATTATCAAGGTCGATCGAACTGCCACCCTCACAATTTATGCCAAGCCATTTTCCTAATGCATCAGTATATGCGAAAGTCGTACCTGTAGCGGTAAGAGATCCTTTATTCTTTACAACGATCTCAGCTCCTTCTGCAAGTTCGACATAAGCTCCGTCTTCAAAAATCAAATCTGAACCGTTCTCAACAATCAATTTTGCGTCTTTTCCAAGTTGTAAAATTGTATTCTGATGTATTAGCAAATCTGTTAGCTGGAGAGTTAGAGTCGATTTTTCCTCAAGTATCAGTTTAGAATTGTCGGGAATGTTTATATTTGACAGTGCAGAAATGCTGAGATTAGCCTCAGGTAGTAATCGCAATTCCGCATTATTCGCTAAATTGATACTGTAAAATTCAGGTAGCACATGTTCGCCCTTGACAAAAATACATTCCGGTGAGAATTCTGAGCCTGCATATCCATGATCTATTGCCTGTACTCCGTAAAAATAGATACCATCGGATAAATATTTGATTGGCCAAGAAGTGTTTTGATCTATATTTCCCCTTTCAGAGACCTTTCTAATACCGGTGGATATATTGCTATTCGGAGACATAATATCGAGTCCACCGCTCTTTGTTCCAATGAAAAGATTATATGACAATCCATCTTGAGGAGTCTTGTTATCTGTACCCTTATTCCAATGCAAAGTAACATCATCACCGATTATGGATGAATATAAACCTATAGGAGGTGTGGGAGGAATATTAGGGACGATTAAATTATTTTTGTAAGTCTTTGAAGTTAGATACTGATCCATAGGATAGTTCGCGCCATACACATGAAGTCCATTTGTCCATAGATCCAAATCACCATCCATGTCATAATCACACCACTCATTTGATCCTGAACGGGTAGTAATAATGCATGTTGGATCATATCTTGGTATGTCAGTTGAATCATCTTGGACACTATAGCTTGTGTAACTAGAATAAAATGAATCGTTATGGTTATTATTAACTAATATTGAAGTCCAGTCCGTCCAAAAAATTTTAGTCGCGTTTAACATTATATCGAGGCATCCATCATTGTTACTATCACCCCAAGAACCATTGCTTGTAGGGATGTCAATCATTCCTGCATCTAAATACACATGAACATTAGTAAATGTGTCGTTACCATCATTCCGATAAACTACCTCAACTTGACCTGTCAATAATATATCCAGATCCCCGTCATTATCATAATCGCCCCATTTTGCGGTACCGTTTACATTAGGCAATCCGGTATTTACATCTGTGAAAGATTGGCCGGATTCATTTTTTAAAATTTTGGTAATAGGGTCACTATTTTCATCGAGACCGGACATTATTATGTCCAAGTCACCGTCCTTGTCATAATCTCCCCAAGAAGTTGTTGCGTCAAATACTCCGTATAGTTGAATACCTGATTCAATGAAATTACCTGAATTATTAGTAAATAGTTTTGTTATCGGAACGCTTTTGGTTCCTGCTATCCTTTTTCCAGTTATTAGTAGATCTAAATCCCCGTCATTATCATAATCACCCCAAGCAACATTTGAACTAACAGAACCGTCATTGAAATTACCCAGATCAGCTACTGATGTGAATGAACCACTTTCATAATTGAATATTTTGGTGATTTCTTCTGAAGTTTCTGTTGAATTATCGTAAGATGTACCAGATAATGCAATGTCAAGGTCACCGTCGTTATCATAATCACCC
>DMTS01000042.1:2589-2764 GCA_003477045.1 Candidatus Delongbacteria bacterium | reverse complement strand
AATTCTGTCCCAGAATTCGCTTGTAAGAAGGTTTGAATAGTTAAAAGGCATACTGTACTCGTCAACACCTTTTATCTCAAGCTCTAAAGTTTCCCCTTCGTCCCAGTAGTTGTTCGCCTTTTCAAACATGTTGCCGTTATAAATGATAAATCTTCTCTGGTCAACAAAAGGTTCT
>DMTS01000042.1:0-2469 GCA_003477045.1 Candidatus Delongbacteria bacterium | reverse complement strand
GTAAATGTTTCCCTGTCAAAATAACCGTTATAGTTAGCGTCAAAATAGCCTTCTGCATCTCCGCCGTCCCTTACTCCGTTGCTGATTATGTCATTTGACTGGATGCTGAAAAAATCTAATGAATCTCTGTAAACGAACTCATCAGGTTTCTTTCCGCCGGGAAGGCTCTCGTATTCCCTATTGTAATAAGAAAAGATCAAGTCATAATAGCTCTGCTGGTTAATGGTGTGTTTCCAATTAAGGTTGAACACAGTAACATCNNGTGACCTGCTCATTAGCCGTTTCAGGAGTATATCTGTACAGCCAGTCGAAGTCGTAATTATGAGTTCTTGATTTTGTGAAAGAAGTACTGAGCTTCATTGTTTCGTTTATATCGTAAGCTGTTTTAAAAATTATATTGAAATTATTCTCTCTTCCCTGAGGAACATCAAACCCGAGCCCTGTAAGGTCATAATCTCCATATTCAAAATAATCGCCTTCGCGATCACCAAGTTCTCTGTAAGATCTTCCGAAACCGTTCTGGGTGGTGAAATCTGTTGCAAGATAATATGTCGGTTTCAACCCTTTCATAGGCAGCGGTATCGGACCGCTCAAGCTGAACTCGCCTTTGTTATAGTCAAGCTTATTATCTCCGAAGAATGAATCTGTAGAATACTTGACATGTCCTGAAGTTTTCTCCTGATCACCGATTTTTAAAACTATGTTAACGCTTCCCGAAAGAGCATCTCCCACTTCAGCATCCGGAATACCTTTCTGGATGTTGAACGATTCAACATTGGCAAAGTTGATCTCAACAGGATTTGATTTTGCGCCTGTAGGGTCTCCGACAGATATACCGTCGATCTGATAATTGACTTCTCCGGCTCTTCCTCCTCTAAAATGCATTTCGCCTTCAGCGTCGGTTTTGATACCGGCTGTTCCTTTAAGAACATCATCGACCTCTGTAACGGCCAGCGTCTCAATATTGCCCATATCGACCGTTCTTGCAGATGTTGTAACGTCTTTCGCAACTTTGATTTCCTGAAAGTCAACCTCTGCAGTAAGAACATCAAGCTCGATCTCCTGCGAGGATAGTTTAAAGTCCTGTGTTGTTGTCAGACCCACCCTGACTTTTACTTCTTTTACCTCTTTGGGTGAATATCCGACAAATTCCGCTTTAAGAGTATAGGTACCTGCCCTTACTCCAATGATGTAGTAATAGCCGTCCTCATCGGCTTCCGCACCCCATGTGGTACCAACAACAACAATGTTCGCACCCGGAAGTGGGTCGCCACCCTCATCAAGGACAATACCCTTGATCTTTCCTGTCGTTTGTGAAAACAAAATTGTTGTGAACAGGGCGATCATCATAACGACGATTCTTCTTTTCATAACTGACTCCATCTTTTATTTTAATTCATTCTCTCTCATATTTCAGGTCTCGTAAGCCCTAAGGCATACAAGACATAGCTTAATATAGTATCTTACTTCGATAATTGCAAATCAATTTATTTTTTATTTTTCCGTCAATTTTGTGGATGTTCAATTTAACGAAACAGTGTTCCTGTTGATTTTTCTTTATATTTGACTTATCTTGGGTTGTATAAAAAAATTGTGTTCTTTTAAAATTTCGGGAGCTGACAAATGAGTAAAATATTTCAAAATCCTANNGATACTTCTAATTTTTATATTATTTTGCGAGGTTTTTCCTCAAAGTACAGGCGGAATGAGAAAAAGTCTTGCCGATGATAAAACCGGGCAGACCTACAACAATTTTAGAACAGATTCGACTGAAGCTGTTTTTTATCAGGTGCTCAAATCGGGAGAGTTCATGTATCGTGAACCGAAGAACAACGCTGATGCGGTTTATACGCTTGACGCCGATATGTTCGTCGAATACTCCGGGCAGTCTGAAGGCGAAAGCTTTATGAAGATCCGTGTTCTTGATAAATTCCACGGCATTATAGAGGGATGGGTCAGGCCGTCAGTACTAAACGATTCCAAGTTTTTCGGAAGGTCATTCAGGGAATCAAAGAAAAATATCAGGCCGGAAGAATTTGACAAAAAAGTGAATCCGCACTGGATAAAAAACGAAATACAGGTGGTTTACATTGACAGTTCTTTAAGCGGAACAGCGGCGGCGACCTTAAAAAAGGGCGACCTGGTTTTTGTCGAAAAGATGACCGCCGAAAATTACCTTCCTGTCTATTACACGAATAAAGAAGGCGTCTTTTCCCGCGGTTTTATAAATAAGGACTCCGTTTCGGAATTTGCAATAATAGAATATTCGTCTGCCGATCTTGATCTGCTATTCAAAAAATATGATCCCGTTCTATTGAAAAATGATATTGATAAAGCCGCTTTTATATCTTACAGCGGAATAAGTTTTTATAACAGGGATGCAAAGGAATTTACGGAAGACAAGCTCTGCCGTGAAAAAACTCCCGACACATTATCTTACAAATATACCATAAGTTCCAACATAGACAA
>DMTS01000039.1 GCA_003477045.1 Candidatus Delongbacteria bacterium | reverse complement strand
CTGAAGCTACCTGACAAGAACCATCTTTTTAATCTGCTTCATATTGTCTGCTTCAAGCGAATAAAAATATATCCCCGAGCTCAGTTCTGAAGAATTGAAATCAACTTTATGAAATCCTTTGACAAGGTCACTGTTAACAAGCTCTTTAACAAGCTGGCCTTTGTAATTGAAAACATTAAGCTTAACCTTGCCGTCCGTTCTTAAAGAGAATTTTATTACAGTAACCGGATTGAACGGATTGGGATAGTTTTGGAACAAAGCAGTCTCATAAGGAATATTTGCATCAGGATCGGACGGAGTACCTACAACAATCGGGTCTCCGCTGCCTTTTTCCAAAGTCTCAAATCCTCTGAACGCGGCATCAGAACTTTTCTCAACAATATAACTTCCGCTGCCTTCCAATTTAAAAGGTGACTTTGCGTTTTCTGATTCGGTTACAAGAAAATTAACTGTCTCTTCAGGAAGCCACTTATTCCTGAAATTGCCGAGATTGATATAAATCGCAGATATCGAATCCGTGATCTGTTCCAATCCGCAACCGTAACTGCTTTCGGTCAGTATATCATCCTCTCTTCCAGTCACCCATGCCTCGAAAGAAATTGAACTTTCGCTAAAATTAAAATCGTTTCCGGCAGAATTTACTATACGATAATAAACTGCTTTTGGAAGATTTACTTCAGTTATTGGCTCTAGCTTTTCTGATTTTGCATTAGGCTTTTTATCATAGTAAGGCCATGTAACAGTATCTGTCATATTTACATACAGCGGCTGGCAGATGGATGACGGATAATCGTTTACCCAGAAATAACCGTCTGTGCTTGAGGTTGTTACATTTGATTGCGTAACAGCATCCCATTTTGTAACTGCATCACAGTACCAGATTTCAGACCCTATACCGGCACCCGCCATTGTAAGATCATGCTTTTCTATCGGATGCATTATAAGGTTCAGATCGTTTCCCGGAGAAGTGACAAGCTGATAAGAAGGTATATTTATATACTTGCCGGCAATATACATAAAATGGTCATTTTTTACATTTATGCAATATGCTTCTCCCTCTGTTATACTGAAAACATTAAGCCATAACCCCAGAAAAGATAAATAGCTAGAACTTGTCCAGTACTGAGTACCCGCATTCCATTTATAAATCGAATTGATATGTTCGCCTAAAAGATCGAATTGGGACGAAAGAGTATATCCGGCATCGAACGGTAGAGCTATATAATTCAGATCAAAACCGTCGGTTGATATATTTTTGTATATAGCCGTTCCAACGGCTTCACTCGGCAGCGATCTGTAACCGTACAGCACAGTAATCAATATCAAAGTAAATGTAAGTAGTTTTTTCATTTTACTGCCTCCAGCACTTTATTCGTCTGTTTTATTATACCGCCTCTTTTCGCATTGTTTGTTTTCTGTGCCACTTCCGAAACGACTTTATAAAAATATACGCAGTCGTCACTTGCCGTTAAAACATCGTCGTATGTCGTTGTTGCCGAACTTCCTATCTCCTGATAATTCTTATCGGGTAGCAAAGACCTGTAAATGTAATATTGTGTTGCGCCCGTTACAGCGTCCCATGTTATTTCCATTGTGCCCTGATTGTTAGAAATATTTACATTTGCCGGTGTTAACAATGCTCTCCCTGTATCAATTATTTCAAAGTTATCTACCGAAACTGATCCTTTGTAAATATTTAACCCTGTCTCGGGTATAAATTGTGTAGAATAAGTTATTACTTCAAATATGAACTGACAGTTGCAGTCCATATAGTTTTCAGGTACTGATATGTCCGGTGATCTATCCCAGTCGCTCATGTCTGCCATTAAAGGCGTATGTAACAGAGTCATGCTGCCGGTTGTTACATTTTTGATATATAATTTAAATTCCATCGCATTGCTTGCATACTTACTTATAAAATAATCGTAACTTACTGTAACCTGAGCTATACCGGAAAAATTATATACCGGAGATATCAGCTTGTTGAATATTTGTGAACCTAGAGTTCCGTGGTCAGAATCAGATCCTGTGTAAGCAAAGCACCCTGATTCAGTTAGATTTAAGTCCTCTCTCGGATGCTCATAAACAATTTGCCAGTTAATAAACGGATCTGACGGCATTTCATCGATTGTCCAGTTTGCAGGCAGATCATAAACCTCCTCAAAGTCTTCTAATACAGGTAAAGGCATATCAGATTCAACTGTTACCGATTTTGATTCACTGGATAGGGTCTCTCCTTGAGGATTTATAAAAATTGCCGACACATTATAACTGTAGTCGCCTGCTTCAAGAAAGCAGTCCGTATATGTTGTGTCTGCCGTCATACCTATATACTCGTCATCTCTGTATATCTTATAACCTGTTATTTCAAGATTGCATACCGGCGGTGTCCATGTCAGCGTTACATTGTTATATTCTGTACCGGTACCTGCAATCACATCGCCAAGCGTAGGTCTCGGATACAATGAAAGGTCAACCCAGAGATTGCATTCAAGAAGTGAAGTTAAAGTGTTTGCCCCTTCGCACAGAAGATCTTTGGGTATATCATATGCGGCAACGACCGCATAGTTGTATTTTCCACCTGTATTTATTTCTGTATCTGTATAACTTAATACTCCACCCGGGACAGAACCGATTTTTATTCCGTTTCTCCAAATGTTATAATATATAATTTCGTATTCAAGCTTATTTTTTTGAGGCGGCGACCATGTCAGATAAACTGAATTGTTTGCCGTGTTTTTCCCCATGCTTCCTACCGATGCTGCTACATTTGAAGGTGATTCAAGAACAGGTCCTTTATAATATTTTACCACGATCTCATCAAACCCTACGGTTTGTAAAATTGGATCCTCACCTTCCGGAGACAACCAGATACCATCTAAAATCAATTTTACTTTGACAGCAGTCACTTCACTGGATTTTCCAAGATTAAAGAAGTACGATTTAAATGTGTGCCCGTATATCGGACCTATACTTAAATCTGATGATTTGGCTGTTGCCATTATAGTCCAGTTGGAACCGCCGTCTTTTGATACTGCGACTTTGTAATCCGCGAATAACTTATCGTATAAAAGATTTTCTGTAACCGGATCTATTGTATGTGCGGGATAACCGATCTGAAAATCAAACTGCACATTGTAGTTGTCATATTCCCCTAAATTTACTGTCGCACTTGTCAGTTCTGAACTACCGCCTACTTCGGTATCGTATTTCGCTTCTAAATAATAAAATCGCAGATTTTCACTCGTTGCAAAATTAATAGCATTTACACCATGAATTCCCCAGAAGCCGGCATCGTATCCACTGTCCCAGTTGGGTGAAAAATCACCTCCGTATTCCCAATGCTCATATAACGGACATATTTGTATTTCCGTGGTATGTTTCACTTCGGCACCGGTAAGAATATCCGTTTCGATACCCTCTACTTTATAAAATCCTGCTGTATCATCAATTGTCGGCCATATAACCACTTGGCTTATTTCCGGTTCACATACTGTTGCATTATTGTAAATTGATGTTGTACTGCCTTCTTTATACGCATTTATTACTGTTGCATTCAATTTCGATTTTGCCGGTATTACTTCTCCGCTTACTGCCGGCCTCCATACACAC
This sequence comes from Candidatus Delongbacteria bacterium, assembly GCA_003477045.1. GTDB lineage: Bacteria > UBA4055 > UBA4055 > UBA4055 > UBA4055 > UBA12480. The sequence goes on along the minus strand of DMTS01000039.1, from coordinate 14,023 downwards.
AAAGGTATATTATCGTTTATTCCTGCAAAATCTCTTTTTTCTGATGGCGGTACAAAGCGATAATCCGCACCGTATGTTTTTAATTTCCAATCGGGTATCAAGAAATCCTGCTTCTCACCGTGAGTAAGCTCTATAGCCGTACTCCAGTTGTAATCAAAACTCCTTACTTTTTCCGTATATTTTCCCGGTTTGCAATTAATTATTTTGCTGGCAAATATATTACTCTCATTATACACCGACAACTCTTTGCCGGCAGCCTCATTTGAGAAATTTACCGGCTCGCAACAGACTCCGCCTTCTTTAGGCACAATATTTTTTACCGGATTTACTTCTTGGGATTCCTCATAGAATTTTGGCCAATTGTAAATATCGGTAGGTATTGTATCTGTCGGTGTTTGGATATCTAATAATTCTCCGGTAATATCGTATGTTCTGTGATCAATAAAACTATTCAGATATCTGTTTATATCGAAGCCTTCTTCAGCCATTATCCGTCCGATACTTTGGTAATTTGTATCACCATTACTCTCAAAATCCACAAACCCTAATCCTACAGGCTTGGGTTCATCTATTATCAAATACCTGTCTATAAGCTCAAATGTCTTTTCATTGGTTATTTTTACGCTTTGCTCATCCACCATTGTTGTCACTTCTACTTTTATCCTTACACTGTCTTTCCGCTCACCCGTATCTAATTCTGTATTGTACAGCTTGTACTCGTCAACAATTGTTTCTACTGCTGCAGGTATATCTGTATATTCCGTTTCTTCAGGGTATTTATAATAAAATTTTATCTCATTTACAATCCCATCCTTCCACGCACCCGCCTCGTTAAAAGTTCCGTAAACCGCTCCTATCTCATGCACCGTGGTGTACATATTTTCCTTTTCGCCAGTCTGTTTATACTTGAAGTACTCAAAGTTGGGGCGTGCCGGTACGACTGTAAATGTAACTTCGCTGTAAGGTCTGACTTGTTCAGGATAATATTCGTACAAATCAAGGCTTCCCGATTGATTCCAAACCATAGCTGTATATACTTTGAATTTATATGTACCTACTGAATCGGGTTTGAAAGTAAATTTAGATTTTGCGATATAAGTATCAGTGCTTACCCATTCAATTAAATCTGGAATTTCAACCTGTATTTCATAACCACTGATTTGGGCAATGTGGTAACCGGCAGTATCCGGATACAGATTATATGGATACTTCAAATAGCAATGAAATAATGAATCACTTCGCAAGTTATTTCTAGTATCCACCTGCCCTTCAATCTCAAATATAATTGAATCGCCTATTGCTATTACTTTGTCTGGATTATCTTTAATTCTTAATAAAGGCTGAGCATAAACAGCTTTAAATCCACTCCTTTCTTGCTGACCGTATTCATAATTTGGAAAGCTATCATAGGAAAGTACCGTACCATCGTTCATTAGTGTTCTTATGGCTTCGTAACTATCCTTTCCTTCCCCATTGATAGTGTCCAATTCAAAAGTACTCGGCTCGTGATCCAAACAAATATGCCCGAGTTCATGCCTGAACACAGTATTTATATCAACGCCTCCTACTTTGATGGTGTCACCGTTAACTACTTCTAAATGACCACCACCGTTTTTATCCCAAGGATAAAAAGCACATTCATTCAAGGTAATCATAAATGAATCGAACATGCCAGTTAAATCTTGAGGATAATTTATAGGTACACTAACACCATATGCATCTTTGGCTAGAGAGTCAGGATTATTATTCATATTCAAAAAATACTTTGAATAGCAAAGCCGGGGAGTGTTTGTACCAGTTGCACCAGCGATTATTTCAGGTAAACTGTCAACAGGCTGAACTCGTAGAGAATCGACACATGTAGTAAATTTAAAATCAATGCGGGGGTTCGAAACCAGCGAATCGCTCATCGCACTATTCGTGTTCTGATCAAGGTACAGCGTATATGAATTTGACGGACTTAGCCATAAATTTTTTAGCTGGTAGGTATATGTACTATTAAGTACGACCAAGATAATAAGTGCAAAAATTTTATTCTTCATCTTTTCACTCCTCTACCTTGTATGTTTTTTTATAAAAATTCTTGTCATCATTGATTTCAAGTATTTTCTTGATATTTTCAATAGTTTCTTCCCAAGAAGGCAGAGAATGTTTTAAAGTATTTCTAATAATTTTTACTTCTCTTTCGTATTTTTCTCCCATCGGATCATCTTTAAGGTTTTTGGTTTTTGGTTTTTCCATCAAAGACCTTTCCATTCTTATAGCTCTATGATACATTTCTATATGCTTTTCATATATCATTTGAACTCCATCCATATAAAGTAATGTGGAATAGGGTCTCTTACTCAGCCACTGTCTGTCTTTATTCATACCATCCGCACGATCCATGAAATAAATGCCTTTCTGATTCTGAATTATTATCTCATTATCCAAATCACTTATTACACCACTGTGGAAAAAATGAAGTTTCTCAGGAACTTTTCCTAGTTTATTTATGAGAATATCTTCACCTTTTAACACTTCGTCTATTTTAACAGCATAAGCTATTCTGTCAGTCCCTACTGGCTGTTCTTGCCCAACAATACTTCCAATGACTATTACATCACTTAATAGCGTATTTTCTTTGTATGTTTTTGCTTCAGCTGGCACACCTGATCTATTAAGATCAACACCTACTTTCTTCAATTCATCTCTTTTATTTAAATCTATCTTAAGATTATAAAACCAATTTCCAATATTATAATACGGATAAATTTGTTTTTCCAATTTCATGTAATCTTCTTTAAATATGTCCAGCTCCTCTTTCGTCATTCCGGTATCCACACCTAAGCGATCCTTTACTGTTACTCTTTCTCCTGATTTGTTTTCTTCCAGTCCACTTCCTTCTTCCTTAACTAAGTTTACAGTATTATCTACCTGCTGCACCTGTTCATTTTGAACTTGCACAGCTTCCGTTTTCTTTTCCGGTTTTACAGGCTGTTGCCCGCCGTCATCACTCATTGCGTATGTCGAAGCAAATAAAGCCAATACGAGTATAACAGCCGGGATAATAATATTTTTCTTCATTTTCTCTCATCCTTTTTTTATTTTTGTTTTTTGTCCTTCTTTACTTACGCATTCATAAAAGACATCGCCTCCTTTATTTTGAGTTCTGATGCCTTTATCTCTATGAAAAACAGGCACCGACACTCTGTTATACCCACATCATAAGGCCTAGCACAGCCCATCTGAGAGATATAAAGAGGCGGTGCCCCATACAGTTTATACGGAACACTCGCTTCTCCTCTTGTCTTTCAGATGAATTAAAGTGCTAGTTTAATGATGTAAGACAAGATAATTTAGCAAATTATCAATATTTCAATTTTTATATATGACCTTATAAGCCTCTCTGTTTTCTTTCATATTGCCGCTATATTTTATTACGGTTACAAATATCATAAATAAAGTCTGTCTTGTCAAGATGTTTTACCTCATAGATTATCCCTCACACTTGAAAATTATTTATAATTTACTCGCTTTTAAGAACTTTGTAAATACTATGTCATTAATAGATACTAAACATGTGCTTTTTTAATCTCATTATTGCGGTAAATACAGAAATGCTTTTCAGTTAAACAATGCTTGTTCTGTTCTTGTTTTTTGCAGTTAGAGGTACGCGTAAATTAATCTACCACTTCCTCTGCCTGGTGTCTTTGTCGAATTTAAGGTCGGAGAAAATACTGCTCTTCGTATTGATCAGCAGCTTGAATCCCTTATTGAAAATATCCCATTCGAATTCGCCCTGCCAGCAGTGCATCTCCCTTCTGACCCTGATCACCGTCGAAGTGATCTCTTTCGGCATCAGAAAATTCAAAGTGGCGGAATATTCCACAGACCAGTTCTCCGTCGGGGATATTTTAGCGCTTATATTGCCGTTAAAATTTTTAGTATAATTTTCGTTTGAATCATACCTCTCAGAAAAAAGTATCCTGCCGTTTATATCAACAGGTATCTTGGTATAATTTGAACGGGTGACGCTGACAAGACCATCGTTAAGCTCCGCGGACTGAATTTCCAGCCCGCTTTTTTTACCGAGAATAGTTTTCAGGCTGAATGGAAATTCAACAGTATAAGAAGCATCCCATTTCTCCATCCTGAAAGGGTTTTCATCCCAGAAAGTAAACTCCGGATTAATATATTCACCCTGCCCGTTGTCAAGAGTATATGGCGTGATCACGGAATTGGCATTAACAGAAATTCTCATTCTCAGGTATTCTTTATACAAAGCCCCGTTATACGGATTCGAGTTGAACCTCGCACTTATAACAGACATTTTATTACTGTCCGCGGCAAAATTATAAAATCCCGAAAAATTAAGATTGAACAGAGATAATGATGATTCCCTGTCGCCGGATTTGATCTTCGCGTCGAAAAGGTTCATCAGAGCATAATTAAGCCTCATGGTCTCGCTTGAAGGAGTGCCGCCTATAAGCGACGGCGAAAAGATGTCTTTTTTATTTCCAAGCGAATCCGTTACAAAATAACCGTATTTATCCTTTGAAAAATCCGGATAGTATGTGAACCCCATTGACGGGGATATAGTGTGCCTGATCTTCCTTAATGCGAATAACTCCGGCTGGAAGATCCCGTAGATCTTCGTGTCAAAATTAGCCGACAGGTCGTAAATACTCCTCTGCCTGGCTCCTTTTACGACATTCAATTGGTCATCATAATACCTGAAAGCAACATCGTGCTTATAATTGAAAGATTCCTTCAGATTGAAATACCTGAAAACCTTATGGGTATATTGTATGTAAGATGCTGTTTTTAAACCGTAATTTGTCAGGGTTGAATCGCGGTTGTATAATTCATAATCGTCAACACCAGTACTTGAAAAATAATATTTGCTCTTGTGATCTGCTAAAAGAAAATTCTGACTGCTGCCTATTCTGAGGCTTCCGTATTCCGTCCTTTCGCTAATGTTCATATTTGCAGTTGAGTTCTCATCGAACACATTTTCATCATCGTAAACATTTACATTTCTGTTTGCATTCAACGAACCGTCGTACTGGAATTTTTTTATCATATCAGGCATATCGGAATCGGCAAACGGCCTTCTTCCGCTCAGGCTGTAGGAAATATTCGGGAAAGTATATCTGACTATTGCGGTATCAACATACTGCGTGACTGACGACATAGTTCTGAAATTATCTCCCGTATTGTACCATCTTTTATTGAAAATACCGCTGGAATACAGCTTATTCGTCATCCTGTCCGCGCTGGTTTCACCCAGATCGCGCACAAGGCTCCTTTTTGTTACATAATCCGCCGTTGCATTGAATGTCATTGACGGACTTATCCTGTGATCGTGAACCCCCTTAAATCTCCAGTCATGGGTCTCGTGGTCGTTCGTAAAATCCGCCGAGATATCGCCGTTTATCACATATTTCTTCTTGTACCTGAAATTCTGGCTGAGCAGATATCCGTACCTGTCATAATAATCCATAAGTACTGTATAGTCGGTATAATCAGACATATCCCAGAAAAATCCGAGATGCTTGAACGAATTCCCTTTTGTTGAGCTGTAATAGTATGACGGCAGTATAAAACCCGAATTCCTTCCCTTATTGTTTTTGTAGAGAATGAACGGAAACCATGCGACCGGAACTTCGTTGAAGTATAAGCTGATCGGTTTAGCGAAAACCCAGTTGTTTTGAGTAACGATAATACTGTCCGCCCTGAAATGATAATGCGGGTCGGGAAGGTCGCAGCTCGAGATCTTGGCATTTATGCCGTGTATATCGTTGTTTTCAAGTTTTACCATGTCTCCGGTCTGAAAATATGTGTCGTCCTCCTGCCGCGTGCTCTTTAACACTGTTCTTGCGCCCGAAACCTTTCCCTGCTTAGTGTCCAGATTATAAGACATCCTGTAGCCTGTTACCGTCTCGTTACCCTCGGTTATCGTAGGTCTGCCGGTTACCATTATGCTGTCTATCCTGCCCGGATCGGATTTTGAATAAAGGGTATCCTCTTTCTGGTACGCATCCACGACATTGGTTTTAGTATCAAGAATTATGCCGTAAGCAGAAAAATTCATTGTTTTGTACTTTAGCCTTGAATTTCCCGTCAAAAATATCTTTTCTCCGGATGCGTCATAATCGATCTTGTCAGCAAAATAAAAAATCATCGTATCAGGCTGAGCGAGCTCTTTTTCGATCTGTGCGAATGCTGAATAAAATAATGCGGACGCAAATATAAGTATTGGCAGATAGATCCGCATTTAAATAACTATTTCCTTTTCTGTTTTACAGTTAAAGGTTTACCTTTTGAGTGTATTATTTCTTTGTCGTCTATCATCTTCCAGAGTACAGAATTAATATCCTGGGGTGTAAGATGCGATAAAGCTCCGTTGAATTTGGTGCGGGTCTTGGATGCCGAATAATAGCCGCTGAGAACATACGGCAGGTGGACTTTAAAAAACTCCTCTTCACCGACAGACTTGAATATCATTTCCCTGATCTCGTTTATAGAATTAAGCATTATCTCCGAGTACAACTTTATCTGATCTTTATCGAATTTATCGTCGAAAGAGAAAGTAAGAAGTTTGTTATCCTTTCTGAATAGACCGACCGGTATCTTGTATGAATAGAATAGATTTGAATGAGCGCCGTTCTGCGAATTCATTTTTCTGATGAAAGAGTTTAGAACCGTAAGTGAAATGAAGTAAAAATCCGGATCCTTGTATGTTTTTTTAACCGAATCGAACTTTCCGAAATCCTTTACCGCAATCCATACGGGAATATCCATATCGGACTGAACCGCCATAAGTTCGTCGGTCTCTTCTTTGTTCAGGTTAAAGTATTTGACATTGTGATCACCGCTCAACTCATACAGCTTGCGGCATTTGACATCTATAAATATCATTCCGATATTGGGTACTTTAACCAGAAAATCAGGCCTTGTTTTACCTATGTTGAGGTGGAAATCAGCAGATCTTTCGCTTATCTGCATGAAATTACCGGTATAAACGCACTTATACTGCTTCTTTTCGAAAATCTTTCCGAGATCATTTTCTGCAATATAGGAAGCTATTTCGGTTGTCTCGAAAAAATTACTGATCTTTATACCTTCGATCCTCTTTTTTCCCTTGAGCAAAGTAATATCGGAATCCTTTATCTCTTCACGCTTCATGTCTTCTAAGAATTTGCTTTTGTGGAACCCCTGGTAGATCTCAAGAGTATTTTCTTTAGAATTCCGTGTCAGTTCAGCCATGTTTTCCTCCCTGTCAGATGATTTTTTTTATGTCCGCTATATTTTCAAGATAATGATCAAAGCCTTTAAATTTCATCTTTGTCTCTTTTCCGTAACCGGACCCTACAAGCATTGTTGTGAGCCCGGCTTTTGTTCCTGCGATCATATCGGCCTCTTTATCACCGATCATATATGAACCTGATCTGTCAATGTCGTGATCTCTAATCGCTTCTTCAATTAGAGCCGTTCCAGGCTTTCTGCACTCGCAACGGACAGAATACTCTGGAACTGATCCGTTCTCGTAATGCGGGCAGTAATAAATTCCCGCGAACTCAAAACCGTTTTTTAAAGCTTCTTTTCTTATGTGATCGTGAAGCTTTTCAACATCCCCGACAGAAAAATACCCCCGGGCGATCCCGGACTGGTTCGATATAATTATGAGCTTAAATCCCTTTTTGTAAAGATACGCAAGAGCTTCCACTGCCCCGCGTTCAAACTCGAAATCCCCGATCTTATAAAGATAATTCTTATCAATATTGACAGTACCGTCCCTGTCAAGAAAAACAGCCCTGTTCATCAAAAAACTCTCAGCTCGAAGATGTAAGGCACTTCCGCCTTATATTTATTTTGCTCCATCCTGTTAAGCACTTCTTCTATGTGATCCATCGTGTAGCCGAGATTTACCGTATCGAGCCTGCTCTTTTTTTCATCTATTATGGAATCAAGCACTTCATCAGCCTGCTTATAGGTAAATCCGAAATCTTTTTCATCTGTCTGGCCTTCGATCAGGTCGGCAGAAGGGGCTTTATTTATAATGTCTTCAGGTATTTTGAGGTATCTGGCAAGTGCCCATACCTGAGTTTTATAAAGATCGCCTAAAGGATTCAGTATCGAAGCAAGGTCGCCGTGAAGCGTGCCGTAACCTAGAAGCCTCTCGGTCTTGTTGCTTGTTCCCAGTACCAGAGCTTCAAGCTCTGCTGACAGATCGAACAGCACCGTCATCCTTGCTCTGGCCATAATATTACCCAGCCTTGCAGGACTGACATTATTCAGTGAAGCTGAAAGCGTGTCAACTGCCGCAGTTATTTCGACAGTTCTTGACTTGATCCCCAGCAGCTCAATTATCCGGTCGGCATCGGCAGACGAATTTTTTGAACTTGTTTTGTAAGGCATTTTTACGCAGGTCAGATTATCTTTCCCCAGCGCTTCTGCCGCAAGGTAAGCCACTACCGCGGAATCGATCCCTCCGGATAATCCGAGCACAGCTTTTGAAAACCCGGATTTCCTGAATACTTTCTGAATCCATTCCTGAATCCTTTCTACCGTTCTTTCTTCGTTTATCGACAGCATATTTCAAACTCCATAAGCATTATTTTGTGCCCGATTTCGGTGCGCCTTTTTCAGATTTCATATTTTTTTTATCTACTTTCCCGTCTGATTTTGATTCGTTATCTTCGGGAAGGTTTTTTTCTTTTTCTTTGGCGTCATTCTGCATTTTCTGGCTTTCTTTTTTCATTTTATCTCTTTTGTGCTTATCTTTTTTATACTGTGTTTTCTTTTTTAATCCCTTGAATTCTCTCGACCCGGGTTTGATCCCCATTTTCTTTGCTATCACTCCCCAGCCTTCTTTTTTATTCTCACTGTAAACTTTCATTACTTCCGCAGGGTCTTTTTTCATTATTTTTGCCATTTCAAGCGATAGATAGAGTTCTGCAGGCTCCATTTTAAATTTTATCAGACCTGCGTCCATTGTTTTATCATCCACTTTATACTCGGCAGATACTTCTGTCCTAAAAGTTCTTAGATCAACTTTTGCGGTATTGTTAACATCATTTAGGAACATATCGAACTCAGCATCACCTGTTTTTGCGCTAAATCCCAGATCTAAACCGTAAACCGAAAAAATCATCGCAACGGCTGTTAAAAACACCAGTTTTTTCATTTTTTTCTCCTTTATTAAGTTAATGAAAAATTTATCCTTATCAATACATTAGAAAGTTAACTTAAACAAAGATAAATGTCAATTCTATCATAGATTTGTTTATAAAATATTCTTACATTGCTATATAATTAACAAAAACCAGCTATGGGATATTATATGTCTGAAAATAAAGAAGCGCTTAGAATATCCGTTTATTCGTTCGGGTTTCAGAAGAGCGGTATTCCGGATAACGAAAACGGCGACGGTGGAGGATTTGTATTTGACTGCAGATTTTTACCCAACCCGTTCCATGATCAGAAACTGAGGGATTTTACGGGTCTTGATCCGGAAATTGTCCGTTTTTTTTCCGAATACAGGTCGGTTAAGTCATTTATAGATGACTGCGTCAGAATGATAGAGAAAGCGGCGGATTCGTATATTGAAAGAAATTTTCTTAACCTTCAGGTAAGCTTCGGTTGCACGGGAGGAAGACACCGTTCGGTATATTGTGCGGAAGAATTCTGCAGAATAATGCGCTCAAAAGGGTATAACTTAGAAATCGAACACACTGAAATTTAGAAATGGAGAAGCCCCGGTTTTCGCCGGGGCTTTGAGAGAGTAGGAGGAGTTATGTGAAGTATTTGTTGCTTATTACGACTCTTATACATCCGCCCTTTTTAAAAAGTTCCAAATTATTTTTTATATGATAACTGAAAAGAATTTCCATCCGTAAAGATTTCTACCGAACCGTTCAGATCGGTTCTTAAAATGTTTGAACCGATAGCCGTAAGCCGGTCCAGAACTTCATTTGACGGATGACCATAATCGTTGCCGTATCCGACAGATATTAAGGAATATAACGGCATAACGGCATTTAAAAAATCCTGTGTTGAACTTGAAGAACTGCCGTGATGTGCGACTTTTAAAATCTCGTAATCTTCATCCGGATTTAAGATCCCGGTTGAAAGGATCCTGTCCTCGGCATCTTCTTCTATATCTCCTGTAAACATCATCTCGAAACTTTCAAAAACGAGTTTTAGAGCAACAGATCTGTTGTTTTCATCCGTAACAGTGGAATCTCCGAAATTGAGCATAACTCCTTGAACTTTATCTGAAAAATACAAAGTATCTCCGACTTCCGGAAGATATCCTCTATAACTCAACGTATCCTCGTAACTTACATATCCGCTGTTAATTACATCATAAAGCCCGCCATAATGGTCTTTGTCGTGATGGGTCTCGATCATATACTTTAACCCGCTGATATTCCGCGATTTAAGCTCATTTAGAAGCGTTGACTCTCCGCTATCCTGCCAGAAATAATATCCCAGAGATCCGTAACCTCCGTCCATTACGGAAGGTATGCCGTCAGGAGGACTAATAATAAAACTATCGCCCTGTTTGACATCAAGAACAGTGATATTAAGAGATTTCTGTTCGGTTACCCCTATATAGGTTTCGCCGGAAAAAACAGTATCCGCTCCGTTTATAACGAACATTTCATAATATCCGTTGTCGCCATTATTAAAAACCTTAAGAACGGATTCGTTTTCTTTGCAGCAAACCAGCTCGATCGCGTTTCCTTCTTTTGTAAGGACAACTCTGCTGAAATCATATCCCGCAGGATCGAAATAATATATTCCGTCTTCATAGATTATATCCGGTGTTCTATCAAAAAACACCCTGTCTTCACATGAAATTATTAGTAATGCTGCTAAAGCTGTAAATAAAAAAATATTATGTTTCATTAAAATAAGAAGTAAGCGTTTTTTCTCTGTCAGCAATTATTTCATTGTCGGAGATTATGTTTTTAAACTCGGGAAATTGTTTTTCGCTTTTATAGTTTTTGTTATCAATGAACATTTTATCTACGGTATCAGTAATTCTGCCTATGGTAAGAGCTTCAAGCGGTGTGTTCAGTGTAAAAGAATCCTGTTTTTTCGCTATTTCGACAATTACTCCGTTCTGCTCCAGGAACAGAAGACATTCGGAAATATCTTTTATCGGAATATCGAGCTCCTGGCTTATCTCCAGCTTGGAAGACTGTTCCTTTCCAGCTATAAAATTTTTAGTGATATGTATTATTATCATCAGGGCTATTCTGATCCTGTCGATCCGGTTTGAAAGAACATTCTGCTCAAGATGAGTAAGATTGTGAATATTCTGTCTGACAAAAACTATCTGAACACTCGCCAAAACGATTATCCACGAGAAATAGATCCAAAGCATGAAAAAGGGAAGTATCGCCACAGACCCGTAGATCACGTCGTAGCTTACTGCAAGCTTTGTATAATGGACGAACAATGCTTTAAATATCGTCAGGAATAAAGCTCCTACCAGAGATCCTATCATCGCATGAGAAAGTTTTACGCTAGTATTGGGCATTATAACCAGAAGGAATAAGAACATAAGCGTAAGGAGGATGAAGGGAACAGCCTGAAAAACAAGAAAGATGATTACCCCGAGCCATTGATTCCCTCCGCTGGTAAAAATAAATTCAAGCCTTGAAGCCATCCATATTGATAAAATAAGAAGAACAGGGGTAACAAAAACGATCGTAAGATATGTTTTGAGCATTTCTACCGGAGATCTGTTCTTGCCTACCTGCCATATGGCATTGAATGAAGTTTCAATTGAGGACAGGATCGAATAGACTGCTGCCAGAAGGAATATAAAGCCGATACTTCCGAGGGTGTCAACAGTTGCTGATCCGAGAAAGGAATCTATATAGCCTGTGATCTTATCACCCATGCCTGCCGCTAGAGAATCATAAATGAGCGGTTTGATCTTCGTTTCTACCAGCTCACCGCCGAAAGCTTTGAAGAACATGAACATTATTGCCAGAACCGGGATCAGCGACAACAGCGTTGTAAAAGCCATGGCTGAAGCTCTATTCATAAGAAAATTCTTGTCGGCAAGTTTTATAACAAGCACAAGCATCTGAAGTTCTTTTAGAAAAAATTTCCTGACTCCGGAAACATGATGTTCGAGATCCACGAACCAGATATCACGGGCAATAAATGTCTTAATTTTTTTAGCTTTATCTTTTAATGTCATAACTCATTCCGGATTTTTTTTTATTAATTTAAATAAATGTCATAAAGAAGTTGCGATAAGTCAAGCAAATATTTCGTTTCTAAAACTAAAGCTCGTATTTATTTCCGGCAAATCTGTCGATATTATCTTCAAATTTAAGATATTTTTTATCAAAATGAAGGAAAACCGATCCCGTCGGACCTGATCTTTGTTTTCCGATTATTATTTCGGCCAAACCTTCCTGATCTTTACCGTCAGGTCCTTTTATACCGTAAAATTCAGGTCGAAGAATAAACAGTACAAGATCGGCATCCTGCTCGATGGCTCCGGATTCTCTTAAGTCTGAAAGGATAGGTTTTTTATCCTGTCTTTTATCAACTTCACGGTTCAGCTGCGACAGGACAAGTATCGGTATATCCAGCTCTTTTGAAAGACCTTTTAACGAACGCGAGATCCTCGAAATACCTTCGTGTCTTTCCACTTGGCTGTCCGTTTCCATAAGCCCGATATAATCGACAATTATAAACCCTATGTTCTTGTCTTTTTTAAGTCTTCTTGCTTTCGTTCTTAATTCAAGTACATTCAATGAAGATGAATCGTCGATATAGATCGGAAGATCGCCGAGCTCGCCCATTCCAAGCCCGAGTGCTGTCCATTCGTTATCCGCAAGATTTCCTGTCCTAAGTTTTTTAAGACTGACATTAGATACCATTGACATCAGACGCATAGCCAGCTCTTTTCTTCCCATCTCGATACTGAAGATAGCTACAGGTACCCTGTCTTCTGATTTTGCTGCGTTGACGGCAAAATTCAGAGCAAGCTGTGTTTTTCCCATACTCGGCCTTGCAGCAAGCACTATCAGGTTGCTGTTCTGCCATCCGGCGGTATAATTGTCAAGTTCACTGAATCCTGAACTTACACCCGAAAGTTCGCCTTTTTTCTTAGCCCACTCTTCGATCTGACCGAATGTTTCCATCACAACCCTTTCTATAGGCTGCGGGATATTTCTTTTTTTATTCTCAGCCAGTGAAAAAATATCCCCGTTCAGCTTGTCCAAGAGCATCGAAGCGTCTTTTTCTTCTCTGAAAGCGGCTGTTATAGACTCAGTGCTTATGTTAATAAGTGATCTCAGTAAAAATTTGTTTTCGACTATCCTTGCGTAGTGCCTTATATTAGCGCTTGTCGGTACGGCGTCAAGAACCTCACCGAGATACGCTGCGCCGCCTACTTCTGTAAGCTTACCTTTTATGTGAAGATGCTCCTTCAGGCTGAGAAGATCGACTTTGTCCCCGTCGGATAATATATGCTTCATCGCTTCAAAAATGTACTGGTGCTGTTTAGAATAGAAGTACTCATCCTTCATATCAACATCTTTGAGCTTTTCATCCCAGTCTTCATCCATCATAATACAGCATAAAAGCGCTTTTTCTATCTCTAAATCATGAGGCGGTATTTTTTTAAGATCATCTGACATCGTAACTCCTTTTTATGTATTGCAAAATTGGACTTTAAAGATAAGTTTTATCTTCTTTCGAAACAAACAAAAATTCAATTATCTTTTCCTGTTTGGAAAAACTATTCGCCCATGCCTGCAAATATCTATTTAAAATGTTTAAATGCTCTTGTGAATATCGTTTATAATTCAGAATATTCTTGCTATAACTTACGAAATAAATTAAATTTGACCGCGATTTGAAAATGAACATAACCCGGAGCGTAAATGATATTCATCCTGATAATAATAAACCTTCTCTGGGCGAGCACATTTATTTTTGGCAAGATACTGCTCGATGTCTTTTCCGTCAGTTTCCTTATCTCATTCAGATTTCTGATCGC
>DMTS01000110.1 GCA_003477045.1 Candidatus Delongbacteria bacterium | reverse complement strand
TTGATAACTCTGCCCGCGCTTCTGCTTGCAGGACTGCCTCCTCAGATGGCTCTCGGTACAAATAAACTTCAGTCAACATTCGGAAGCAGCACGGCATCATATTATTATATCAAGCACGGTAAAGCAGATCTTAAGACTGCTAAGACTGGAATTATCTATACTTTCATCGGCGCGGCTCTCGGCACGGTTGCGGTTCAAATTACGAGTAATGAATTTCTGAAAAAGCTGATACCTTTCCTTTTAATGGGAGTGCTGGTTTATCTTCTATTCTCTCCGAAAGCGGGGGAGATAGAACGGGAAAAGCGGATGAGCGAGAAATGGTTCTACATTATCTTCGGACTGTCTATCGGGTTCTATGACGGTTATTTCGGACCGGGAACAGGAGCTTTCTGGGTTATCCTGATCGTATTCTTTCTGGGGCAGGAAATGGTAATGGCTACCGCATATACAAAGATCATGAATTTTACAAGCAACATAACTGCGCTTCTGTTCTTTCTTATCGGCGGAAAGATCATGATAGTACCCGGGCTTGTTATGGGTGCAGGCGAAGTAATCGGCGCAAAGCTTGGATCAGGACTTGTGATCAGAAAAGGCGTGAAGTTCATAAAGCCGTTCTTCTATACTATCGTAGTTATTATTATAATATCATTATTTTACAAACATTATTAGGAATAAAATGACATTTCCAAAGCTGAAAAAATCACTAGGACAGAATTTTCTAAAAGATGAATTCTATGTTTCAAAGATCGTTGAATCATTCAACCTGAAAGAAACCGACACCGTGCTTGAGATCGGGCCGGGCGGAGGTGCTCTGACTAAGAGAATTAGCGGAAAAGTAAAAAAGCTCTACGCTGTAGAGATAGATCAGAGGCTGATCGAAAATCTGGAAAACAAAATTACAGATGATGATTTCGTACTAATAAATGAGGATTTCTTAAAATTTGATCTTGTAGCTAATATCGCTGAAGATAACATTAAAATAGTGGGAAATCTGCCTTATCATGTAACAAGTCCTATCATTTTCAAAGTGATGGAGCTTGCGTCAGAAGTTAATAAGGATAAACTGAAAATTCAGTCTCTCACGATCATGATCCAGAAAGAAGTTGCTGAAAGGATCGTAGCTAAAGTAAATACAAAAGCTTATGGAGTTATAAGCGTATTCACCCGCTTTTTCTGCGAACCTGAGATTCTTTTCGACATACCGCCGGAAGCATTTTTCCCGAAGCCTAAAATTGTTTCATCAATAATCAGATTTAATTTTTCAGTCGGTAACGGGAACCTTCAGAAAGTAGAAGATATGAGTTTTTTCAGAAAGGTCGTTAAAACAACTTTTCTAAACAGAAGAAAAATGCTCAGAAACACATTAAAACCCTTTATCGAACCGGAACTTGTTAAATCCGTCGAGATCACAAAACGGCCGGAAAATTTAAGCGTGGATGATTTTATAAATTTATCAAACGAAATATTTTTAAAGTAAAAAATTAATTTGACTTTGACCAAGTTACTTCCTTTCTTGTTAAAAGTAAAAAAACCAGGGAGTATAACTATGGTAAAAGATTTCGACACGATCCTATCGGACAATTCAAAAAGAATGAAAAAATCCGCTATCCGCGAGCTATTAAAGCTTACGAACAAACCGGGCCTGATCTCTTTTGCAGGAGGATTGCCGTCCCCGCTGACATTTCCGATAAAAGAACTGAAAGAAATATCCTGTGAAGTTCTTGATAAAGAAGGTCCGGCCGCTCTTCAGTATTCTACGACAGAAGGAAACCCCGGTCTTAGGAAGATCCTTGCCGAGCGTTACGCCAAACAGGGTCTGAGCATTACTTCCAACAATATTATTATAGTCACTTCATCTCAGCAGGCACTTGATCTTATACCGAAAGTTCTTATAAATCCCGGAGACAAAGTCCTCGTTGAACTTCCCTCTTATCTCGGCGGGATTCAGTCATTCCAGAACTACGGCGCGAATATGATCGGAGTAAAGCATGACAAATACGGAATGAGATCTGACATGCTTGAAGAAGAATTGAGCATACTAAAGAAGGTCGGCGAGAAACCCAAATTCATATACATAATTCCCGATTTCCAAAATCCGGCAGGAATTACAATGCCTGAATGGAGAAGGCTCGAAATAATAAAGATAGCTCAGGAATACGATGTTCTGATCGTAGAGGACAGTCCGTACAGGGAGCTTAGATTCGAAGGAGAATCTCAGAAAACTTTTTACCAGCTCGCAGACGATGGAAGAGTGATCCTGCTAGGAACATTCTCAAAACTGTTCGTACCGGGTTTCAGGATCGGATGGATAATAGGACATGAAGCGATCCTCGACAAAATAGTCACTGCGAAACAGTCAACTGACCTGTGCACATCGTCATTTGTACAGATGATCGCGGCTAAATATATAGAAAAAGGGTATTTCGAAAAAAATCTGGTCAACATTATTACGATGTACAAAGCTAAGAAAGATGTAATGATGGACGCATTTGAAAAATACCTTCCTGAAGGCGTTACCTGGACAAATCCTGAAGGCGGTCTTTTTCTATTCGTAACTCTTCCCGAGTGGATGGATTCGGAAGAACTCTTTATGACCGCTATCGAAAATAATGTTGCTTTTGTTATAGGGAAGGTGTTCCATTGTGATGAAAGCGGAAAAAATACTATGAGGATCAATTTTTCTTTCGCAACTCATGAAGAGATCGTTGAAGGAGTGAAAAGGCTCGGAAAAGCGATAAAAGATATGATGGATAAAAAAATAAGCAGGATGTAAAATTGTAAATTCAAGTCGTAAACAAGGAGCGCAATATGGAAAAAGCGAATATTGAATGGGGAAAATTGGGATTTGCGTATCTGAAAACAGACAAAAGATTCATTTGCCACTGGAAAGAAGGTAAATGGGACGAAGGAAAACTTGTTGGGGATAACCAGATCACGATCAGCGAATCATCGAATGTATTTCACTACGGACAATGCTGTTTTGAAGGAATGAAAGCCTATACGGCAAAAGACAGCAGAGTTCTATTATTCAGGCCTGACGAAAATGCAAAAAGAATGGTTAAAAGCTGCCAGAGAGTTCTTATGACCGAGTTTCCGGTAGAAAGGTTTATTGACGCCTGCAAACAGGTTGTGAAAGCTAATCTGAAGTTTGTACCTCCTTACGGAATGGGCGCAAGCTTGTACTTAAGACCTTTTGAAATCGGAGTCGGAGACAACCTGGGGGTCAGGCCGGCAAAAGAATACATTTTTTCAATTTTCTGTTCACCTGTCGGACCGTATTTTAAAGGCGGTCTGGCTCCAGTCAATTTTATAACTTCCGAATACGACAGAGCTGCACCTAACGGAACAGGTTCGGCAAAAGTGGGCGGTAACTACACCGGAAGTCTGCTGCCTCATGAACTGGCTGTGAAAGCAGGATACGCGGACTGTATTTATCTAGATCCGAAAACCCATACAAAAATTGAAGAAGTTGGCGCGGCAAATTTTTTCGGTATAACTCATGACAATGTATTTGTTACCCCGAAATCACCGTCTATACTACCTTCAATAACTAAATACTCGCTTCTGCATGTAGCAGAAAAATATCTCGGCATGAAAACAGAGGAAAGGGATGTTTTTGTCGATAAACTCGATGAATTCAAAGAAGCGGGCGCATGCGGAACAGCCGCAGTAATTTCTCCGATCGGCGGTATAATGCACAAAGGAAAATATCATGTTTTCTATTCGGAAAAGGAAGTCGGACCAGTTACGAGAAAACTATACGATACGCTTACCGGGATCCAGTATGGCGACATAAAAGCGCCTGACGGCTGGGTTGTTGAAGTTTAACTTTCAGGGGAGTTCAAAAAACTCCCCTTTTTTATTGTATCTTTCAAATATAAATTTTATATTTGATCAGACGGGTAAGCCATAAGGAGTATATCATGGACAGTCAAAAAAATAAGTTCAGGCATTTTTATGAGAATATGATCGGTATGTTTTTCGGTTATAAGAGGCTTGATATTATCAAAACATTATATATCAATATTATTCAGGGCTATTTCCCTTCGATGAAAATTCTAGTTTACCCAAAAACTAAGATCGGTAAATCCAAGAAAGGAAAGATAACCATCAATGGTGCAAAAGCGAGGCTGCATCTAGGTACGGCTTTCGAAAGGGGCAAGTATAACAGCACGGGATTGAAAATAGATGAAGGCGGAGAACTGGTCGTGAACGGGATTTTCAGTTTTCATACCGGGTGCGAGATCAATATCGCGGACGGCGGAAAACTCGAAGTCGGGAACGGTTATGCGGCTAACGATGTTGATATTTCCTGTTTTCATAATATCAGGATAGGCAATTATGTCGCAATATCAAAAGGCGTGGCCATCAGCGATTCGAACGAGCATACGATAAAAGGTATGGAAGAACCGGGTCTGAAACCCGTGATAATAGGAGAACATGTTGGGATCGGTATGAGGGCGATGATACTGACCGGTGTAAATATAGGGAACGGTGCGATAATAGCTGCCGGCGCTGTAGTTACCAGAGATGTTCCGGCAAAATGTTTTGTTGCGGGTGTCCCGGCCAAGATCATCAAGGAAGATGTGGAATGGAGTTAAAGAAAAAGGCGGGTTATCCCGCCTTTTCTATTTAATATATTTTGAGCCTATCGGCACCAAAGATCCCGCTATAAGTATTTTGATCATATCTCCGGGTATGAAAGGATAAACTCCCGCGCCCAGCACATTATCCCATCCCGTAAAATTAGTTAGCCATAAAACACCAAAGATATATATGACAATATTACCGGCTATCAATGCAAAAATTGAAGTTTTGAAAGATCTGAACATTCCCTTGTCGCTAGCCATTCCTACAAGGTAAGCCGCGGCGACGAAACCGATCAGGTACCCGCCAGTAGGCCCTGCCAATCTTGCAAGGCCGAAATCACCTCCGGCAAAAAAAGGCAGTCCCAAAGTTCCAAGAAGGATATATGTACTTACTGCAAGAATTCCCTTTTTTCTTCCGAGCAATCCTGCCGTCAGTAAAATACCGAGGGTCTGTCCCGTGAGAGGTACCGGATAAAGCGGAATTGCGATCTGAGAGAGAACAGCGATCAAAAATGTTGCGGTCACAACCTGTGCGATCTGAGTTGAAAATTCATTGCTTTTAGCTGAAACATTTGAAAAATACATAGTAAAATCTTCTCCATTTAATTTTTGCAGGTGCTTAATCTAAGATAATCCTGAATAAAATGAAAGTAATTTTTTTTAATATTTTTATGGATAAAACAGTTCAACGGTATTACATTTAATCCGGAGGCAACTATGAGCAATGAACTTGAAAGAGCTCTTGAAGACATAAAAGAGACGGCGGAATTGATACACGGTCACGGATGGGGTGAGGCAACAGCCGGCAACCTCAGCGTAAGGCTTCAAGGAAAAATTGCTTTCGATAAATCTAAATTCTCAGAACTTTCCGACAGATATGAAAACCTTGCAGGAAAGACACTGATTATTACATCATCAGGCAGCAGAATGAGGCAGATAGCCTCAAAGAACACTGAAGAATATTGTTCAATAATAACCATGAACGATAACGGGACGGGATATTTCAAAGTCAATAATTTTGAAAAAGACCCGAGTTCGGAGACCATAGCTCACTTAATGCTTCATAATGAATATGAGAAGAAAAATCCGGAGATAAAAGCCGTGCTGCATTGTCACCCCGATCAGATCATTACTCTTCTGCATCTGACTACATTTAAAACAAAGGAAGCGATAAATAAGATGCTGTTCTCGATACATACCGAAGCTCAGCTGATCATTCCTGACGGTGCGGGATTTGTAGGATTGAAGAAGCCCGGATCCTATGAATTAGCTTCGGCGATACTGAACGAACTTAAAAAGAGAGAGATCGCGCTGATCGAAAAACACGGCTGTATCAGCGTTGGAAAAGATCTTAACGATGCACTCGATAAGGTCGAATTTGTCAATAAAGCCGTCAAGATTTATCTGGAAATAAAAAAATTAAGATAATTGTCATTGGATTAGAGTGAAAGATACATTAAAATGAACTTGTTTATAAAAGAGGCGTTATGAAAAAATTAATATTGCTCGCCGTTCTGCTTCCGGTTATCTGCGTTTTTGCGCAGAACAAAGCGGCAGATCCCGATCTTGTAAAGAGAACCGAAGAGTGGTTTAAAAACAATCCTAATTCAATGCCGCACTGGATGACACCGGACGAGCTTGAAAGGATCAATGAGATAGGTAAAGGTTTTATTGAAACTCAGCCTCCAGTCGGACCTGTCAGGCAAACTGCCGAATTCGAAAGGATGCAGAGCGTTCTGATCAGAAATCCGTTCGGCATTCCGGTTGATTTTATCAAACAGCTTTCCCTTGTGACGGATGTCGTTACAATTGTAGCAACAACGAACATTCGCAGGACAGTGATAAACACTTATCTATCTGCAGGAATAGATACTTCAAAATGCGATTTCCTTTTAGCCCCATCAGATTCATACTGGACAAGAGATTACGGACCGTGGTATGTGGTTGACGGCAACAATACCGTCGGAATATGCGATTTTATATATAACAGACCAAGACCGAACGACGATGATATTCCTGTACAGATGGCGCCGTTTCTTAACGAACCGCTTTATGGAATGCGTGTTTCCCACACAGGCGGAAACTATATGACTGACGGAATGGGAATAAGCGCTTCTACACAGATCGTTTATGAAGAAAGCCTTTCTCAACTTGGCGTATCGGCTGAAGAGGTTGACCAGAAAATGAATGATTACCTTGGCATTCATACATATCATGTTGTACAAGACCCGAACGATACTTACATTGATCATATTGACTGCTGGGGAAAATTTCTTGATGTGGATAAAATTTTAATCCGAGAGGTTCCATCATCCCACCCCCAGTACGATGAAATTGAGGCGACCGCGGCATACTTCGCTTCTCAAATATCCTCTTACGGCAATAATTATCAGCTTTTCAGGGTGAATACTCCGAATAACGAACCATATACGAACTCTCTGATCCTGAACGATCATGTATTCGTACCGATAATGGGAACCGCATACGACGCGGCGGCGCTGGCCGTTTATGAGGCCGCAATGCCGGGTTATACTATAACCGGCGTATTGAACAATACAGCAACCCCTTGGGAGTCAACTGACGCGCTGCATTGCCGTACGAGAGGTACTATTGACAAAGAGATGCTTAACATTTATCATGTGGCTCAAGTGCTCAATAAGGATTCTTCAGGCGATTACGGCATTAACGCAAAAATAGTATCATACGGAAGTCATACAATAACTTCAGCCCAGCTTATCTATAAAGTGAACGAAGGCGACTGGATAACTCTCCCCATGACTTTGTCAAAAGACAATTACACTGCTGTTATTCCGCATCAGGCATCAGGAAGCCAGATATCATATTATATTCATGCTGAAGATAATTCAGGAAGGGTTGAAAACCATCCTTTTATCGGACAGGCTGATCCTCACCGGTTTACACTTACGGGAGGTCTAGAAGCTCCTTTAAATCTGACAGTTACATCTTCGCTTAATTCTGCACTTCTTGACTGGGACCCGGTTGCGGGCGCATCCGTTTACAGGATTTACAGATCCGCCGATCCATACTCAGGGTTCGTATTTTTAAATACATCCGGCACAGACAGCTATACAGATACGACTGTATCTGCAGCCAATAAATATTTCTACTATGTAACGGCAGGGGACACTAAATGAAAAAAATGATCATCATAATTTTAACAGCAGTATTTTATCTTTTCGCGGCAAGTAAATATCAGTACGCGGAAGTTAAAATATCCAGCCCCGGAGACATTAAATTTCTACAGGCTAATAATATTGACATTGACAGGACGAGTTTAGGTCGTGGCGGAAAACCGATCGACGGTAAAGTTACCGTTTATGTTACAGATGACGAGTTTAAGCTGATCGAAAACAAAGGATATTCACTCAAATGGACCCCTCTCGAAGTCATGGACAAGGCGTCTTACAGGAACAACACATCTATAGCCGATTCCATGCTGATCTGGCAGAACAGATGGCCGAATATATGTAAAAGAATACAGATAGGATCTTCGGCAGGCGGATTACCGATCTGGGTACTGAAGATATCCGACAATGTAAATGTAGAAGAAGCCGAACCTGAAGTTAAATTCGTATCCACTATGCATGGTGACGAAGTAACCGGAATGGAGATGGAAATGTTCATGATCGAGAACATTTTAAGAGGTTATAAGGCCAATAATGATTCGATGCTGTTTATCGTGAACAATACAGAACTTTATGTAATGCCGCTTTTTAACCCTGACGGCAATACCCTTGTTCAAAGAGGAAATGCCAACGGTGTCGATCTTAACCGAAATTTTCCCGAAGGCACTCTGTACGAGCCTAACACTCCAATTGGTGAAGAGCCGGAAATTGCGGCTATGATAAACTGGAGCAACGAACATAATTTTATACTTTCAACGAATTATCACGGAGGCGCATTAGTCGCAAATTATGAATACGATGCGGATTTCGGAGTTGCGAATTATGCCTATGCAGCCTGCCCTGACGATGTGCATGTAACATGGCTTTCGTATAATTATTCTCAGAGGAACACGCCCATGTTCAACAGCTATGAATTTACCGACGGCATAACAAACGGGAACGAATGGTATCAGGTACTGGGCGGAATGCAGGACTGGAACTACAGGTATTATAACGATCTCGATATCACGCTTGAGGTTTCTATGACCAAATGGCCTGCATATACTGAGATCCCGGGATTCTGGGTTGATAACAGATCAGGTATGTTCTGGCTTCTTTCAGCTGCTCATAAAGGGATTTACGGAGTTGTGACAGACACCGATTCAGGATTGCCGCTTGACGCCACGATTGAGATCGCAGGTATAGACAAGCAGTACGGTACGGATCCGGACTTAGGAGATTATTATAGGATCCTTAAAGCGGGAACTTACTCAATGACGGTCTCAGCTCCCGGATATGTTTCACAAACAATAAATAATATCTCAGTGACTGACACTTCAGGAATGCTCAGAACAGCTACGCAGGTCAATGTTCAGCTCGTCAAAGCTCCGAGACCCGATATTACTTTATCCCAGACCGATACTTTAAGGATCAGCGCGATACCTACAGGCACTGGTCAGAATACTTTCACGATAGGGAATATTGATACTGAAACGCTGAATTATACGATAAGCACTTCTTATGTAAATTCAAAAACATCAGGCGGCCCGGATGCTTTCGGATACACATGGAAAGATTCCGATGAAGCCGGAGGTCCTGTTTACAGCTGGTTTGAAATTTCAGCTTTGGGTACAAAAGTACCTTTGACCGATGATGCAATATCAGGAAGCATAAGTATCGGATTCCCGTTCAACTTTTACGGAACAGAATATACCGCTCTCAGGATAGGGGACAACGGAGCTGTAACCTTCACAGGTACAAGCGTGCCTTCCACTAATTCAAGTATGCCGAATTCATCTTCACCCAACGCGCTGATCGCTCCATTCTGGGACGATCTTGACTGCGGCGTTACACAGAGCGGAGATGTTTATTATTATTACGACAGTGCTAATTCAAGATTTATAATCGAATATTATCAGATCGTGACTTACGGAACATCGAACAGAAATACTTTCCAGATCATGCTTTACGCAGACGGAAAGATCAGATTCCAATACAGTGCTATGAACGGCACCCTTACTTCATGTACAGTGGGTATAGAGAATGAACTCGGATCCGTTGGCTCGTTGGTAAAATACAACGCGGCGTATGTAAAGAACAGCCTTGCTGTCGAATTCGATCCGAATTTATTACCGGAGTGGCTGACAGTATCTCCTTTGTCCGGTTCAATAGATCAGAACGGTTCAAATGTAATTACTGCAACTGCAAATTCAACGGGGCTTGAACTTGGAAATTATTTCGCTAATCTGATCATAGCTTCAAATGATCCCGATGAACCGTCCTTAACTCTGCCTGTCAAGTTCAGTGTGTCAAACACAGTAATTCCCGGCACGCCCTCAAATGTTGTAACCAGTATATCCGGTTCAAATCTTGTCGTTGACTGGGCGGTATCAGCAAACGCGACAAGCTACGATGTTTATTCGTCAGATACGCCTTACGGAACTTTCACATTCGTAACCAATGTAACAACCAATCAATATATAGTTGCATATACTTCATCCAGAAAGTTCTACTATATAATCGCAAAAAACGCGACGAAAATTGAAAAATAACAGAATTTTCATAACGCTGGCGCTGTTCATGGCCAGCGTTTCTTTTCTTGTTTACGAAGTTATATGGGACAGGATGCTGTCCCTTTATTTAGGCATTACAGTACATGCCTCGACGATAGTAGTTTCCGCATATATGGCGGGGCTTGCGGCGGGGTCATTTTTTATCGGTAAAAGAGCGCAGAGATCAAAAGATCCTGTCAGGTTATTATCGGTAATATTGATCATGATAGCGGTTGTTAACCTTGCAGTTTATTATTTGCTGCTTATAATTCCGGATATAAAAATTCAGGCATTAATTTATCCTTATTCTCTCGGAATTGTGTTCATGTCCGCTTTTTTCATCGGCGGTGTAATGCCTGTTGTAAGCAGAATGTTCATAGAATCGGGGAATAATACTTCGCAGTCAATAGGCAACACATTCGGCGCAGATACTATCGGAAGCTCGCTTGGGGGAATCCTGGCGGGATTTGTTCTTCTAGGCTCATTTGGCATGAGAAATTCAATATGGATGATGACCGGACTGAATCTGCTTCTGGCTGCAGCGGTATATATTTATGCCCAAGGCTAAACCTCAGGCGGATATTAAGGAAGAAAAAGATAAAATCTAAGAAACATGCTCAGATAAAATTCCCAAGCTCTCCAAATACGGCACTAGCAGTTGCATTCATTTCAGGACTCACGGGGCTTATAGCCCAGATTGTGTGGATGAGAATTTTCAGGGTGTATTTAACGAACACTAGCTATACTTTTTCTCTGATAGTGTCCGTAACTATCTTCGGATATTTTATAGGCACGATAATATTTAAATATGTTTTCAAAACAGAAAGAGATCATCAGAAAATTCTTTTAAACTCGCTGTTTCTCTCGGGACTGATAATTTTATCAGGCGTAATAATATTCATAAATGCGCCAGAATGGATAATTCTACCGCTGCATGAATCTTTAAAAACTCCCGCAACAAGGATCCTTTTACCGCCTGTAATTCTTTCACTACTGACAGTCCTGCCTCAGGCAATTCTGTCCGGTTTTATCTTTTCAAATGCGATAAAGCTGTACGATGACAAAAACGATACTTTATCAACCGGATTCAGCAGAATATATTTTATAAATACGGCAGGAGCATTCGCAGGGCCATTCATAGCAGCGTTCGTTCTGATACCGAATATCGGTGCGGTTCGCTCGCTGATGCTGATATCTCTTA
>DMTS01000157.1 GCA_003477045.1 Candidatus Delongbacteria bacterium | reverse complement strand
TCGCGTTCCCGTCAGGATTCATCAGAGGCATTACATAAAGTTCTGTATTGTCAACTATAAAGCGCATCGTATCGTTGCCTGCCTGATATCCTTTTAAAATGTTCTCGATCATGAACATCTCCATTTCCATACCGGTCACTTCATCGCCGTGAATTGTGGAAACGAATTTTATTTCGGGCTCGGCTTCTTCAACATTCACGCTGTCGGAAATTTTGAGCACCCACAAAGGTCTTCCCTGCACAGTTGTACCGATCTGTATCCTCTGACATATTTCCGGAAATCTGTTCTGCCATATAAGCATCGAATCGCCGATAGATACATTGTTCCTGTATGATAATTTATCCCTTACTTCAAGCGGAGTCCACTTTGTAGAAAGGCCGCGGCTTTCAATCAGTTCATATTGTTCCTGAGTTACATAAACGGTAACTTTTCCGTTGATCGGCGTTCCGCGGTTGCCGAGGCTCGTTCGGTCAATGTCTATCTTATTTGCCTGAAGAAATTTTAAATCATCAGCACTGCTGATCTTTACTTCGGCATAATTGAATTTATTTTCAAATCCGAAGAGCGAAAAATATATGATAAATGTCAGGAAAACGACTGATCTGAACATAAGCACTCCTTAAAGCTGTCTCAAAGCGTCCACGAAGACAGTTTTTGAATTTGTTTTTTCATCTCTTCTTTTAATGATCTTTGCAGGAACGCCGGCAGCCACCATGTCTTCCGGAACATCAGCAGTTACTATGGAACCTGCCGCAATTACGGCATTATTTCCGACTCTGACGCCTTCGAGGACTACGGCGTTCGCGCCGATCATTACATTATCTCCGATCATAACAGGCTGAGCTGACGGGGGTTCGATCACTCCGGCCAGAACCGCNNGCTCCTAGATTTATAACCGCGCCCATCATGATCACGCAGTTATTTCCTATCTCGGCGGTGTCTCTTATGATCGCTCCCGGTTCGATCCGGCAGTTAAGATTTTTTGTATCAAGCATCGGTATGGCGGAATTCCTTCTGTCGCTTTTTATATGCTGATCTTTGATCTTGTTTTTATGAGTTTCCAATAGCTCATTGACAGCTTTCCAGTCGCCGAATACCGTTCCGAATTCGGAATTGCCGAAAAATTTCACTCCGCTGAAATCTATGCCGTCAAGTTCCCCTTTTATCTGAACTTCGACGGGTGTCATTTTTTTTGAATTCGCTATCATATTTATCAGAGCCTGTGTATCCATAGAAATCCCTGTTCTTATTCAACATTTGAATATCTGAAATTTTTTCGATTTTTGCAATCTTAAAGTTTAATATTGTTAATTTCGCAATATCTTTATTTGATCTCGATATTGTACGGCATCATCATCATTATCTTTTCGTCATTAGAAATCAGATTGAATATTTCGCTTCCCTGAAGTTTGTTCAATGCTTCTATATCAAGCTTATCTGCAAATACTTTCATAGCCATGTCGCCGAAAGAAAATTCGCTGTATTTCGTGTAGATTTTAAGATAATTGCCGCTATTGGTGTCAATTTTAGCCAGATCAGTCGCATATTTGACGGCATCGTTCAAATCTCCGATCTCATCTATCAGACCGAGTTCAAGAGCATCTTCTCCCGCCCAGACCCTTCCTTCAGCGATCTTGTCAATATCCTCATAACTTTTCTTTCTCGCCGCTGCAACTTTCTCCACGAATCCTTTATAGAATTCGTCAATATGCATCTGCATAAAATCGGTTTCATCTTTATTCAGATCCTCATACCATGACTGAACGGCAAATTTATTTTTTCTGATCTTCTGCGTATTGATACCAATTTTTGAGAACAGACTGTCAACCGAAGGTACAAGTCCGAATACTCCGATCGAGCCTGTTAAAGTTGATTTATCCGCAAAAATTCTGTCTCCGTAACATGATATCNNCTTCCCATGGAGATTATAACGGGCTTTTTATCTTCTTCCTGCGCCAGCTTAAGTTCGGTCAGGATCAGATCCGAAGCAAGTCCGCTTCCCCCGCCTGAATCAACTCTGAACACTATAGCTTTAACATTCTTGTCTTTTCTTGCTTTTCTTATCAGGTCGGCAGTAGTGTCACTGCCCATTATATCCGCAGAGAAAAAGCTTCCCCCGGAACTTTTACCTGTATTGATAGAGCCGGTTGCATAAACAATAGCTATCTGTTTGTCGAATATTGCTGACCACTGCGGATTTTCTTCACTAAATGCAAAATACTGTTTTGAATTGACTATCCGCACTTTATCGTTCTCCGACTTTCTTACTGCCTTCTCGAGCTTATCTTCAATGATCAGCTCGTCAACAAGCTTGTTCTCAAGCGCGCTTTTTCCGGTAAAATACGGGATCCTGTTCATCAGTCCGTTAAGTTCTTCAACCGTCATTTTTCTGCCTGAAGAGATCGAAGCTTTAAGATGATCGTCAAGCCTTGAAATGAATTTATCCATCTGCTCAAGGTTCTCAGCGCTCGCGTGATCCTGAATAAACGGCTCCACTGCGCTTTTGAATTTGCCGTGTCTTATAGCCTGTATTTTTATGCCGAGTTTATCCAGTACATTCTTGAAGAACATAAGTTCAACGCCCAGACCTTCGAGCGCGAGATCGCCTTCGGGATACATATAGATTTTGTCTGAGACTGAAAGCAAATAATAGTTCGACTGTGACGCGGATACGAAATAAGAATATATTTTCTTTCCGGACTGTCTGAAATCTTCAAGCGCATTCCTCAGCTCTTCTCTACAAGCAAAAGTCATCTTATAATTTTTGCTCTTTATCAATATTCCCGCAACTTCCTTATCGTCTTTAAGACGGTTAATCCGGTCCATCAGCTCCCGGGTACTTTTTCCGCCTCCGCTGAATAACCCGATTAGAAATCCTTTAGGAACTTCTTCGTTATAGCTGCCTTCCAGCTCGATCTCAACTATCTTTGAGTTTTTCATTTTGAATATTGACGGAGGATTCAGATTGCCGGATTCAAAATAGTTTATGTAGCTGTCAGCATCTTCGTATTTGAAAGCTCTGGTTCCCGCTGTAGATTTACCAAGTGTAAATGAAAACCCTAATTCGTAAACGGGATCAAATTCTTCATTGTTCATCTGAGCGGTATAGCCTGCGCTCAGGTTTAGCCCTTTGATGATCCCGGTGCCGGCTCCTATCGTATAGAATGAATCCTCAATAAAGTCTTTTTCGAAAGAGATATCCGCTTCAAAAGTAAGTCTGTTGTCGCCGAAAGGTCTGATAGCCAATCCTGATGTTGTGCTGATATTGCTGCCGTTGGATTCCCATATATTTCTGACATTTCCTGCCAGCGAAAAATATTTTAACGGCCTTATCGTTAGAGATATATCATGCTCAGGATCAAGAACACTTCCTGAATACCATCTTACCGAACTGCCTGTATAGTATCCCGGAACTATTTCAGTGCCCGACGAAAAATTATAATATTCAAGGTCGTCATTATCTTTGTAATACGAAAAACCCAGGTTGCCCAGATTAATTCCGAGCCCGTAACCTTCTTCAACATCACCGTTGTACTCATCAAACACAAATATTTTTGCTCCCTGTTCGTATCCGAGAAGCGAAGGATTTAAAAACATCTTAAGTCCGCTCTGTTCCGTTGCCATTCCTCTGAAACCCGTGTTCTGGCAGAATAATGATGCTAAAAGTACCGCAAAAATCAGTACAGCTGTTTTTTTCATGATCTATCCTTAATTTTATTGTTCGTAATAACATTAACGGTCGAATGGTTTTCGATTATTACAGTTCTATCGGTACCATTTAAACTTAAAATATCGCCGTCGGTTTCAATGTCACAGTCCTCCGGAAGCGTTACGGTAAAAGTCTGACAGGCGATTTTTTTATAGCTGTCAGGGTTAATATATGCCAAAGCCGCTTTAGCGGGTACTGATAGAATATTGCCCTTCTCCAAATAGTAGAAATCAAGTTCTTTATCCGTATTATTCTGTTTTAGAAATTTAAATTTTGACATATAGACTTTAGTGTTCATAAAAAATCCGGCAAACAGATCAAGCTGCACATCAGCGCCTGAAATAGAAACTTTGCAGCCTTTGTATAACGGATAAAGTCTCAGCGTGTCGTAATAATAACCTGTCAGAGAATTTGTTTTTCTGTTTTTCAGCACATGGGAGGAAAAGCCAATGCTGCAGTTAAAAAACACCTTTCGGCTGTTGACAGTTCCGTAGCTGATCTTTTCGGTTATTCCTGATTTGATTATTTGAACGGCTTTTCCGAATTCTTTCTTCAATCTCAATGATCCGACCATATTGTTGCCGGTTCCCATCGGTATTATACCAAGCAGGACTTTATCCTGAAAACTGTTTTCGTGAATAAATTGAAGACAGGCATTGATCGTTCCGTCCCCGCCTACTGCACAAATAATATCATTTTCCGATATATTTTCAGGATCGACCCCGAGTGATACATTTTCGCCTGTTTTAACCGTTTCAATAAAATCATAATATTCGAACTCAGCCCTGACCAGCGACTCAAGCTCTTTTATTTTTTTCTTCGAGTAACTGCCCGAATGTATATTTACAGCGAGGTATAACATGATTGAAATATAAATGAAAGATTGATTTTATGAAATAAAAAAAGGGAAGTTGCCTTCCCTTTCAAAAATTGTGAATGAATACGGTTATTTTTTCTTTGCAGAAAGAATTCTGTACATTCCGGTTCCGCATTTTGCGCAAGTGCCTTTTAGAGCCGGTCTTCCGTTTTTCATTTTTACTTCTTTAGAGTTTTTGAACTCGCTTTTTGCTCTGCATTTTACGCAGTACCCTGTTACTTTTTTTTCTGCCATTTTTCTCTCCTTTTTTTGTTTTCGTTTCTCTGTTCCTCACAACTTAGCCTTGATATAAGCAATTTATATACTGCGTAAGCGTTTGTCAAGTAAAAAAAACACTTTTTTTCTATGCCCGAATTATAGCTTTTTCATGAAAAAACGTCAGGCATATGAGGGAATTAGCTACGAAATACCCACATTTTTTACGAAATATTATTTTTTTCGCAAAAAAAATTCTTTTAAAAAAAAATTAATATTTTTGAAATTGTTAATAAAATGTTTATAACTTTTTATTTTATTTTATTTTTCGCCACAACCATTTCCATGTTTTTTTTTGGAACAGAATGTTTTATTATTTTCTTGAAAAACGCATCACATTTATATATATTTAATGCCCGCGCGTAAGTTGATGTAATTTTCAGGCAGGAACTTTCGCACAGTATATAAGGTAAAAGTAAAAAATGAGCTGATCGGAATGAAAAAGAAAATATTGATAATCACAACAGGCGGAACTATATCAATGAAAGCAGGGGCTGACGGAGTTGTGCCTTCTTTGACCGGAAGCGAGATAATCAAGCTGATCCCGGGAATAGAAACGATAGCCGAACTTTCCTTATACGAATTCAGCAATATTCCGAGCCCGATGATGACCCCTCAGAAAATGTTCGAATTATCCGGAATTGTCACTTCTAAGATAGAAAATTTTGACGGCGTTGTGATAACCCACGGTACAGACACAATTGAAGAAACTTCATATATGCTTTTTCTGACCCTTCAGACAAAAAAGCCTGTAATATTTACTGCTGCGATGAGGTCTAATGAAGAGACCGGACTGGACGGGCCAAGAAACCTTTATAACGCTATAAGAGTAGCAGCGAGCGAGAAAAGTTATGACAGGGGTGTAATGCTTGCCGTAAACGACGAGATATTCAGTGTCAGGGAAGTTTACAAATCGTCAACCAGCCAGACTAACGCTTTTGATGCTCCTCACTACGGAGTTCTCGGTTTGATCGATGTTGATGATATTATATATTACAGAAAATCCGAATTCAGATATAAATTCAAAGTTGACAGGATCGAACCGGATGTGGATCTTATAAAACTCTGTGCCGGAATGAGCAGAAAATTCATTGATCATTCCATCCGATCAGGAGTAAAGGGCATAGTGATAGAGGCTTTCGGACGGGGTAATGTTACCCCAGATATGAAAAACGGTATAGTTGAGGCGATCCGTCAAGGGATTCCGGTCGTGATCACATCCCGAGTTCCGAACGGCAGGGTATTGGGAATTTACGGTTATGATGGGGGGGCAAAACAGCTTGAAGAGAACGGCGCTATAATGGGCTACGACCTGAACAGCGAAAAAGCGAGGCTGAAGCTTATTGTTCTTCTCGGATTGAATAAATCAATGGATGAGATCAGAGATATTTTTAAAGAAGACAGAGGTTAGATATTATTATAATGAATATATTGAGCAACAAAAGATTTATAACTTCGTCCCTGCTTCTTTACGCCGCACTGATCTTTTTATTGTCGCACATGACCTTCCAGGATTCCGGTTCCGGTTTTGTAATAAATGATAAAGTGCTTCATTTCACAGAATATGCTTTACTGGGTTATCTGCTGATGAGATATTTCTTCATCAACAAAGAAAAAGAACCAGGCAGCGCAGCATTTTTGAGCCTTGCGGCCGGATCACTGTATGCCGCTTCCGATGAGATACATCAGGGATTTGTGGGCTACTTCAGCTCCGGGATCTTCGGAGGGGTCAGAAATCCTGACGCTCTGGACTTTATTGCAGACATAACAGGCGTCGCTGCGGCAGCTGTCCTGTACATTATTATTAATAGGTTTAAAATACCAAAAACAAAAATGCAGGAATAAAATGGCCTTAAATGAAAAAAAGATAACCCGATTAACAGGAACAGCAATTTTTCTTATCACAACAGTTATTTATCTAATGACAGTTGCCCACACTACTCTGTTCTGGGACTGCGGGGAGTTTATAACCACATCGTATATCCTCGGTATTCCCCACCCTCCGGGAGCTCCATTCTATCTTATGCTCGGAAGAATATTTTCAATGATCCCGTTCGCACATGATATCGGGTTAAGAGTAAATCTAATCTCGGTTTTCTCAAGCTCGGGGACAGTACTATTTCTTTATCTTATAAGCGCAAGGCTGATCAGGAACTGGCGCGGCGAGGCCAAAGATTTTTATGATCTGATAATTGTTCACGCAAGTTCTGCTGTCGGAGCACTTTCATTCGCATTCACATATACATTCTTGTTCAATGCTGTAGAGGCTGAAGTATATGCGCTGAGTATGCTTTTCACTTCTGCAATAATCTGGCTTACTCTTGTATGGACTGAAAAACATAAAGAACCCGATTCCGCGAAATATCTTCTGCTTATGATGCTTCTTGTCGGATTGGGAACAGGAGTTCATCTTCTCAACATACTTACTCTGCCTGTCAGTATTTTCATAATGTGGTATTATGACAGAAGAACAGCCGTGATCGTTGGTGCAGGGGTTTTTATTTCTATCATAGTCCTTTTTGCCGTTCCTCTCGACTGGAAGATATACTCACTTTTTATTTTCTTTATTCTTACGATAATATTCAAAAGAATGGAAAATAATGAAGACCTGTCTCTTATTTTCATTATGCCTCTCCTTCTAATTTTGGGATATTCCACTTATCTGATGATCTATCTCAGGGCAGGCCTGAATCCTCCTATAAACGAGAATGACCCTTCCAACTGGACAAGAATGCTGGCATATCTTAACAGGGAGCAGTATGGTGACGAAGCACAATTAAAAAATGCCATTACTCTGTTTTTCGGAGAACCTAATAGAAAGTATTTGGAGTCCCTTGAAAAAATCGGCGCGGCAGCCGGCAGCACGGGAGATCCTTGGAAAAATCATTGGAATTTTTTCTGGAAGTATCAGATAGTCGATATGTATATCCGCTATTTCAACTGGCAGTTTATCGGAATCAATGTAAATAAATTAACCAGGGTAGTAACACTTGACAGTCTTTACGCCGTACCGTTCCTCGCAGGATTATGGGGCGCTCTCCATCATTTTTTCAAAGACTGGAAAAAAGCTTCCGCCCTGTTAGCTCTATTTATTATAATGAGCCTTGGTCTCGTTATATACCAGAATCAGGATTATCTGCAACCGAGAGAACGGGATTATTTTTATGTCGGATCATTTTTCATTTTTGCCATTTGGATCGGCTTCGGTCTCGCTTCGATACTGGAAACATTGAAAGAGTATCCTGTTTATAAGAAAATTATTTTCCCGGCAGCACTTGCAGGATTTATAATACCTGCAATGGAACTTAATGCGAATTATTTTCTTTCTAACCGTACAGGAAATTTTGTTGCGTGGGATTATTCTAAGAACATACTCGAAAGCTGTGATCAAAACGGGATCCTTTTCACGAACGGAGACAATGATACATTCCCTGTATGGTATCTTCAGGAAGTAGAAGGCATCAGAAAAGATGTACAGGTAATAAACCTTTCATTACTGAATACCGGCTGGTATATAAGTCAGCTTAAGAATAAAATTCCCGAGTATATCAGATATTCTGATCAGCAGATTTCAGAATACTTTGACCAGCACACTATGACGTCAGAAGGATTTATGCGAAGGTACTGGCCTGAGAAAAGAAAGCTGCAGCTGCCCGCATCAGACAGCACCGGCGTGATAGAATGGGAACTCGGTCCGACTATGACAGTAAATGTGCAGGACAAGCCTGAAGGTTTTATCAAAATCCAGGATCAGATGGTGCTTGAAATAGTTGCTTACAACGCCCAAATGAAATGGAAACGACCGATCTACTTTGCGGTTACTGTAGGCAGTTCAAATTTCATCGGACTAGATGAATGGCTGAGAATGGACGGACTGTGTTTCAGATTAGTAGATTACAAGGCCGATAAAGGCATAGATCCGGAGGTGGTTTATAATAGAGTACTTGGAAAATATTTATCTTTTTACAGAAACCTGGATAATCCTGATATTTACTATGATGACAACATTCAGAGACTTCTTCAGAATTACAGAAGCGCATTTCTTCAACTAGCAATTTTTTATGACGAGTCTGACAATCCTGATATACAAAACGATAGTCTAGGATATGATCTGGAGAAGATATACGATTTTTCTGAATTCAATAAATTTTCACTAAAAAATAAAAAAAGATACATCATTTCAAAAATGGAAGAGCTTATTCCCTCATCTACTATACCATACTCAAATGAGATGGTCGTAGCTGAGATCGCAGGAATGTACGCAGATTTCGGAGAAAGCGGCAAAGGTAAGAAATTACTCGAGACCGTCGATCTGAATCAACTTTCGCTTAAAAAGAAACTGCGGTTCCTTATATACTCAGCTTCAAGAGGATATATGGAATTCGGCAACACGATAGCTGATAAGATAGTAAAAGAGATAGATAATCTGCCTGAATCTAAAGATAAGTTCGAAAAGTATTTCGAACTTTATGCAGGTTTCGGCAAAATTGACGAACCGGAATTAAAAAACAAGATTTATGAAAAGACAGTATCTCAGCTTTCTTCGGCAAAAGATGTGCAGCTAAGAAATTCTCTATTTAAAGAATTCGGGGTGCTTGCATATCAGAGCGGTGATAAAACCGGTGCAGAAAAAATATTTGAAAAATATTTGAGCATGAATGAAAAAGATCTGGAAGCTATAGATCTGCTCTGTCAGATATACACTATGTCCTCTGACGATAAAAAAGCACTTGAGATGGCTGACAGATATTTAGCTATTCAACCCAATGACAAGGATTATCTTGAGATCAAAGCACAGCTTGAATCAAAAATAGGAAAACAGTAACGGAATTGAAAAAGAACATCTCTAAATATCTTAGAATTGTAATATCAGTTATCCTGCTTTTCTATCTTTTCTATTATCTTATTGATTTCAGCAGCCTGATAAAAGTTCTGGGCGGAATCAAGATAAGTTACCTTATTCTATCAATCATCTTTTTTATTGCGTCAGTTTTCTCCGCTGCATACAGGTGGAAATATGTTATTTCGATAAAAAATAAAAATATATCTTTCATGGCCAGCCTTAGAGAATACTTTATCGGATCATTTTTTAATAATTTTCTTCCCGGTTCAATCGGAGGCGATCTTGTAAGGATTGTAGGCGCGGCAAAAGAGATCGGTTCAAAAGAAATTGCTCTTTCATCCGTATTTGTTGAAAGGGTCATAGGCCTTATATCATTATTGACAATAGGCATAATGGGGTTCATGTTCCTTAATATATCTTCCGGTCCCGGCTATCTGACTGTAAGCATAATACTCCTGACTACTCTGATGCTCATTCTTATAGCCGTGATGAACAAAAGGTCAAATGAGGTCATTTGCGATATCATTGAAACTTACGCACCGAAAAAAATAACGGAAACAATTCTGACTTATATTAAGGACTTTTCAGGATACTCCGCATCCTATGTGAAATTACTCTATGTTTTCCTGATCTCTTTCGCCTTTAAAATAATTGACGGATTCTTCGTTTATTTTGTTTTAAAAAGCCTTGCCATTGATCTAACATACGCTCACGCCGTCGCTTTATTCTGCATTATTAATGTTATTAAAATGATCCCAATATCTTTCAATGGATTAGGTTTGAGTGCAATATCGTGGGTTTATATACTTAAAAGTTTCCACATAGCGGAAGATGTTGCGGCTTCTGTTGATTTCCTGACAGTTACTGTCTCGCTTGTAGTAAGCGGTTACGGGGGAATTTTATATTTTTCCGGACAGAAAAAAGAAAAGGCCGTCACTGACGGCCTTAAATGATTTATTTTAAGATCAGCTGATCTGTACATTACCCAGCATGTTCTTATTCTGAAGCACATGTATAAGTTCATTCCTTTCCACAGCTTTCGATAAAGCTTCCTCGACCGTGATCGTTCCGTCTTTTATAAGATCCACGAACGATTCGTTCATCAGCTTCTGACCCTGATTTTTACCTACTTCCATTATCGAAGGAATCTGAAAATTCTTGCTTTCTCTTATAAGGTTTGCCACTGCTGAAGTAACAACAAGTGTTTCATATACTGCAACCCTGCCGCCTTTCTGTTTTTTACATAACATCTGCGAAACCACACCCACAAGCGAATCCGCAAGCATTGCCCTTATCTGATTCTGCTGGTTTGAAGGGAACTGGTCTATTATACGGTCAACAGTACCTACGGCTGTATTGGTATGCAGCGTTCCGAAGACAAGGTGTCCCGTCTCAGCCATCTCTATAGCTATACTTATAGTTTCAAGGTCTCTCATCTCGCCCACAAGGATCACATCAGGGTCTTCCCTCAATGCCGCTCTCAGAGCTCTTTTGAATGACTGAGTATGAACTCCGACCTCTCTCTGATTAATAAGACACAGCTGATTTTTGTGAACGAATTCTACGGGGTCTTCGATAGTTATTATATGCTTTCTTGTGTTTCTATTTACATAATCTATCAGGGCCGCAAGAGTAGTTGATTTTCCAGATCCGGTAGGACCGGTAACCAGAATAAGGCCTTTCGGAAGATCGCAGAGTTCTATGATCTTCTGCGGGATTTTTAATACTTCCGGTGGAAGTATCTCAAAAGGGATCTGTCTGAAAACCGCACCCACGCCTCTGTGATCTCTGAAAATATTTGCTCTGAAACGGCACAAACCTTCGATCTCATAAGCATAGTCGGAATCGTTAGTCTCTTTAAATTCATCTATATTTTTAGGAGGAGTGACATAATTTATTATAGGCCACATGTCATCTTCAGTCACATCGGGGAAATCGTCTAATGGAAGCATATCCCCGTCAAGTCTGAGCATAGGCTTGTTCCCGCTGCAGATATGAAGGTCTGAAGCACCGTTCTCGATCATGTACCTTAAAAGATCATCTATATTAACATTTCCTCCCTTCTGCTCGGACTGCGTTCTTTTTGATCCGGCTACTGCATTCATATTTCCGCCGCCGGGAGCGTTTATGTCAAAGACGATCGAAGCTTTTGATCTGCTCACCCTGATTGATTTTCCGCTGAAGTTGAATTTTGTTGATTCGCCGAAAAATTCTTCGCATTCGGTTCTCATGGCTTCCAGATCGCTTTCGCTAAGCGGAGTTTGGGAAAGAAGTTTTTTCTGACCCTGTATAACAAGATAGATCGGCTCTCCTAAATTCAGAACGACCTTTTCGCCTTCCTTTGAGATCATCATATTAAGGATCTTTTCAATATTGCTCATAGGACTTCCACCTTATTTATTTTATTTTTGTTGATATATACTTTTCTTTTGTCTTTGAGAAATGTCAGAAAATCCCTTTCAGTGTTTAAAAAATCGATCGCTCTCGACCTGTTACCGGGCAGTTCCTCATGTATCCTGAATTCCATTTTTTCTCCCGTTATGAACTGAATGCAAAGGTCGTCTTTATCCGATCCGGAATCGGTTTCATCCAGTTCGGTAACATAGAAAATTGAGTCAACGTTCAGAATTGCGAACTTCTGATTTCCGTTTAATATCATCGCCGGTATGAACTGAGCTTTGTCGTTAAGCACTTCAAGAACGGTTTCCTCGCCGGTGTGATACGCAGAAAAATGGTTAAGGAACAGCGTCATTCTTGAAATTTTTATAATACCGCCGTCTTTAAACGCTATTTCCACATCTTTCTTCAGTTTAGGTATGTTAAGATCATCCATCGGTTCCCCCGCAGATTATTTATTAAAATTTTCAAGCATGGTTTTGTAAAAGCTGAAACCCGCAGCCATAGCCTTTTCGTCCGGATTATAAGCGCTGTTGTGAAGACCGGCATTTTTATTCGTATCGTTACCCGCTCCGAGCCAGGCGATAGCTCCGGGAACAGAATCGAGCATGAATCCGAAATCTTCGCCTGTCATCTTTTGAGGACAGTCAGCTATCCTGATATTTTTACCGAAATCGAGTTTTCTTATTCTATAGACTATCTCGCTGTTATTTATTGCAGGAATATATTCTGTATGGATAAGCAGTTTTGATTTGATTCCGAAGGCGATCGAAATGGAATTGCACATGTCTTTCAGTTTGTTTTTTAAAGTGGACAGGTCATCTTTATAGTACGACCTGGCGGTACCCTTAATAACTGATGAGGAAGGCAGAATGTTTGCTGCCTCGCCTGAATGTATCATGCCTATCGAAAGCACATTTTCATGCACCGGGTCAAGAAATCTCGGCTCTATAGTATTCAACAGCGTTATCAGATTTGCCGTAGCTGTTATCAGATCATTGTTCTGATGAGGCACTGCAGCATGCCCCCCTTTTCCTTCAAGCTGAACTTCAAATTCTATTGTCCCCGCGAACATTTTCCCGTCGTTAAGCGCAATCGTACCTACAGGGTATTCGTTCGTATTATGCAGTGCATAGATCTCTTTTACGTTGAATTTACTGAAAAGACCTTCTTTCACCATCATTTCACCGCCTCCGAAACCTTCTTCGGCAGGCTGAAATATAAGCAGAATGTTCTTGTCGGGAGATGTTTTTGATATCCATTCCGCTAATGTGAGCAGCATGCTCATGTGAAGATCATGTCCGCAGGCGTGCATAAAGCCTTCATTCTGCGAAGTGAACCCGAGCCCCGTTGACTCTTTTATTTTAAGCGCGTCAATATCGGTTCTGAAGGCTATAAAAGGTCCGTCATTCTTTCTGTATTCCGCCAAAATACCTGTTTTTGCCATCAGCTGGAGCTTAAAACATCCCGTTTCCTGCAGCACATTTTTAATATAGTTCCCTGTTTCTATCTCGTTGAAAGCCGTTTCAGGGATTTTGTGAAGTTTTCTTCTGTGATCTACCAGTTTGTCGAAATATTTATCCATCAGATCCTTCCGTTATTCAGAATACCTTCAATATAATTTTAACTTTCTGTCAATTCAAGAATATAAATACTTTTTTTCATGGGTTAAAAATACCCTGTCACACAGAATGATATTTTATTAACCAGCCCCCCGAACTCCGTTGTTGATCTGCTGCCAAGGTAAATATTTGAATTCAGTTTGACTAAGATGTTCTGGTGGAACGCATATTCAAGTTCAGGTACAAGAGCGCACGACATATCGCCAGGATTCACAAGCCCGATCAGAGTGCAGTTGTAATAGTTCAGAAAGGGGTACGAAACGACAGCGGAAATATATTTCTCCGCAAGCCCCGACATCACGCCGCCCGTCAGCCTTGTAAAAGCGGTCAGATCATAATTTTTATAATCATTCTCTCCGAGGCCGTTATAATAGTATTCGCCTAGGACATACAGCCCGCTTTTGAATGTATAATCGAACCCGGTACAGAACTGGAAATATGCCGAATCTGTGTCAGATAATTCCATTCCAATATATCTCGGGTTTGACAGCGCGGCTTCGCCGAAAAATCCGATCCCTTTAAATATCTCGCCTGAGAAATCCGACCCGATCTGAAACCTTTCGGGAATCCCGAGAATGGTTGCGTCATCTGATTTATCCCTTACCGCAGAAAAAGAGTATTCGTACCTTCCTATTGTTGATTTTAACCTGAACCCGTATTTCATATTATCGAAATTACTTCCCGGCGCAGCTATTATATTGAATGACGAATTTTCACCGAAGAAGAAATCGAAATTGGCTGCGAGAACGCCTATTCTCGGACCATCGGGGTCTGTGGGATTTTTAATATTCCAAATATCTGTGGGGTTAAAAACATAGCCTGTCCCCCATGCGATCTGCTGTTTGCCGAAAATAAGATCAGATGAGCCGAAAAAAAGCTTGATCAAAGCTCTGTCCATAACAAGCGTTTCCTTCGGAAAGAAAGACGAATACGAAATATTGTCGAAATAACCCGAAGAATATATATCCAGGATACGGTTAAGCAGATCAAGCTCATCCGGGGTAAGATCGTCAAGCACCGGACTTATTCCGTCAAGCGATTCCTGATAGTACTTATCGATTATTTTGTCATACACGCTGCCTTCTCTGAAACCGGAGAACGGATCGACAGGCTGCATATTGTAATAATAAAGAAGGTGGGCTTCAATTTTACCTTTATCTGAAACATCATAGTCGCCTTCCAGTCTGAATAAAGCATTGGCTGTCGTCATTTCATCTTCATAAGCGAAATACGACATCCTCGACTCAAGGTATCCTCCAAGTTTAAGATCCTGATCTTCCTCCCCTCGACAAAGAAATGCGGAGGCAGTAATTAAAAAGAACATTAACGATCTTAAATTCTTCATTTATTTCCTCAATCCTCTCTCGGTAAACATATCATCCGGCAGATCGGCATCAAATTTTATTTCTCTGGTTTTAATGACTGTTCTTGAATCTTTCTGAACATTTTTCATCTCGATCTCACCTGCGGTCCAGTATTTCCCTATCTTTTTAACATCTTTTACTTCAAGCTTTTTCCATAAAACTCCGTTTTCGTCATAGAATTCTCCTCCTGCCGTGACAAAATTGGATCTGTCTATCCATATAATAAACCTGCTGTAGGTGACTGATTTAGCTTTAGCTTTGAAATCGATCTTATAACAGCCCGAACCGTTACGATCTTCTTCACCTGCAAGGCTGTATTTGTAATCTTTTCTGTTATCGGAAATAGACATATCGTCATAAGAAAAATCCGAGTTGTTCGCTGACTGGTTTTTCTGATGTGAAGCTATTTTTCTG
Source organism: Candidatus Delongbacteria bacterium (assembly GCA_003477045.1). Lineage (GTDB taxonomy): Bacteria > UBA4055 > UBA4055 > UBA4055 > UBA4055 > UBA12480. The sequence goes on along the minus strand of DMTS01000157.1, from coordinate 13,321 downwards.
ACCCTGTTTGTCCTGTTTGAATAGAACCAAATATCGTCGCCTTTATTGAGCATGAGTATCTTCATTCCCTTTATCCTTTTCGGTTCCGTATATTCCATAAGGGTTTTCTCGCTTCCGTTCTTTGAGTAAGCTTTCATTTCGGATACTTTGACAGTTCCGTCTGAATTATGAACTTCTTCAATATTCAAAGAAACGGATGTTTTAAAATTATCATTCGCTTCGCTTTTATCAAGGATCTCATCTACTGTCAAAGGAAAGCAAAAAGAAAAAATAAGCAGCAAATAGAATATCTGTTTCATTTGTGCTCCTTATACTTGATCTTGTCTTTTAATGAAATAATCGCAGGCAGTAAAAAAGCTGATGTTATGAAACAGGTTGCAACACCTATCACAAGGACAAGTCCCATGCTTGCCAGCCCGCGGTGTGATGCCGTAGCTACAGAACCAAACCCTATTATTGTGGTAAGCGAAGTCAGAAGTACTGCCTTGCCGGTAAATTTTGTAACCTTATCCATGGAATTCCTTCCTTCTATCTTGTATCTGTGAAGCATATGAACGCCATCATCTATTCCTATGCCTATAATTATTGGAAGAGCCATAAAATTGTTTATATTAAGTTTCATACCGAACAGGTACATTATGCCCAGCATCCATATCATTCCGAGAATGAGCGGAATTAGAGCTATTGCGGTATATTTAAAAGATCTGAAATCTATAAGCAGCACCAGAACTATTACAAGCAGCCCCCATAAAACAGACTCCAAACCTTTAACCTTTATCAGGTCAATAAAGATCAGCATGATTATAGGCATGCCGGTAATTGAATCCTCGATCAGACTTGTCTGTTCGTAAAATTTTCTCAAGTTCCTCTCTTCCCAGATATTCGTTTTAGGATAAATTGATACCAGAATATTACCGGTGGTTTTATTTGCGTATCTTTCCCTGATCTCTTCCGGCAGATTTTCATAGGTAACTGTGGCGGTATCAGTTATATCAAACATGATTTTTTTTAATTCAGGAATATATGCCCTCTGAAATCCGTCTATTATATCTTCACGGTTTTCTGAAGATTCAAGCTTATTTTTTATAAATAGGATCTTGCTCTCGCTGTCAGTTTTTCCTGCGATCTCATCAGTCTTTGCTATGATCTTATTTTTTTCGCCGGATCCGGCTACAGATAATTCGCCTATTTCGACAAAGTTGTCGTGAAGCCTCTGAAGCTCGTCAATTATCTCATCGACATTTTCTTCATTAACATTTTTCTCTGAACTGCTTTGTGAAATATCTTTTCTGAAATCAGCAAGAAGTCCCTTGTTTTTTAACTGCTCATGCTCAGGAACAAAGAATTCTGTCACGGCATCGATCCTTCCGATCAGATCGGTCCTGTCTGCTAGCTTTTTGAGCTTTGCGACTTTAGAACGCACACTGTCGATATTGCTATCGGAGAACATAGCAAAATCGGGAGATATTTCAAGTTTTTCTATGATATTTTCCTGAGCTTCTATCGCGGGCATTCCTTTTGGCTCAAGATTGGTCATATCGTATTCGTATTCCAGCCTGTAAGCCCCATAAATAGAAAACGCAGTGACAGTGATGCCTGACGCTAAAATGAAGATAATATAGTATGTATTTTTAGAGAGCCTTCCGATATTTTCCATAAACCTGTACTGCATAATTCCGGTGATATAAGTAAAAGGCTTCAGGCTGAATAATTTTGCGCCGAATTCATCAAATCTCTTTAATTTTTTATGCTTTCTGCTGTCCCTTATGATCAGAGATGGAAGCAGGATGAACATCATTATCATTGCTATGGTAATACCAAGACCCATTGCGAATCCCATTTCAGAAAAAGCCCGGAACCCGATTATTATCAGAATAAAAAATACAGCAGCTGTTGTCACTGCGCCGGTTAATACTCCGTTTCCGACAGTGAGGAACATTGTTCTTACAGCTTTTTCAGGATCGTCACCGTGATCAGTAGCATCTTTATATCCTGTGAGAAAATGGATCGCGTAATCAATTCCAAGCCCGACAAGCATCACTCCGAAAGCTGCAGACATCGTATTTAAATATTTTAGCGTAACGGCAAATATTCCGGAAGTTACTATTATGGATACGATCAGCGTAAGGGTTGAATTGAACGGATTACGCCATGATCTGAACGAGCCGAGCATTACGATCATAACTATGACAAGCGCAAGTATGGTTGTCCACCCGAAATCTCTTAGGATCGCATCCTGCTCCTGAAGCCCTATGACCGGAGTTCCGGCGAGGCCGAATTCAAGATCGGGAAATTTTTGCTGTATTGATTTCATCCTCTGAGTAGCGATCCTGCTCATTATAAGCAGATTGTCAAAATCGTCTGTGCTCACACTCGGCATAAGTTCCATCAAAAGCATGGATCTGTCCGGTGAGAAATAGTAATCGTCGCCTATTATAAATTTCTTTACGGATTCCTTAACTTTTGCAGAGTTTCGGTCATCCACATAAATACTGAAAGAGCTGATGAAGTTATAAATATTATTCAAACCCGTTACGGCTCTTGCTTCACCGTCGAGGGAACTCAAGTTCTCTGAATCGCTTACGAATTCCTGCTCAAAATTATCATTTATGTTTCTCAACAGATCTTTAAATTCAAGTTCGCGGTACATTGCAGTAAAATTCTTAAGATCCTTATGCTTCTGTATGATTGCGCCATGTTTAAGAAAAAATTCGGTATCAAGTTTTATATCGACTCTTTTAATGAAATTTATTGTATCATAACCGACTCCCTCGACAGGATACTCTCCTCTGAATATTTTCCAGCGCTGAAACAGCGACAATTTCTGACCGTCAGACGGTTTAATATGGTTCATGACCGACATCTCCCTGCCTGTGTATTCGGCAGCTTCGATCATTCGCCGTTCATCTTTTGATGCGCTGTTTATCGAGATCATTATTACCGCGTCTGAAGTGAAATCTTCTATTATCTTGTTGAATGATTCCACCTGGGGAATATTTGACGGCAGCATATCAGCCAGCCTGTTCTTTATTCCGAGACCCGTAGAAAAATAGAGCATAATTGCGGTAAAAAGCAGTATCACAAACAAAGTCTTTTTGTTGTGTTTTGTTACAAGATCAGCTATGAATAAATATATCTTCTCTCTCATTTAGCTTCCGGATTTACGATTGCATTGCACCCTGAGCCCTGATCAGGTCACGGAGAGTGATGATTCCGGTGATCTGCTGCGTTTTTATGTCTTTCACTATAAGTACCTGAACATCATATTCGATGAATTTATTCCCGACTTCACTCACTGTCTGGCTTGAATAGCAGGTTCCGGCTTCATGAATTACCGGCTTAACTCTCTTTTTGACAGCTTCTTCCACCTCCTGTCTCGTCAGTATTCCTTTCAGTACTCCCGATTCGATCACCGGAAAAGCTCCGTACAAGTAATTCTCAAGCGTTTCCTTCATAGTTTCGTGAGAAAGATCTTTTAAGAAAACCGTATTCGGGCTTGCTATCGCTGAGATAGGAAGGTTCTGCCAGCCGTGAAGATCGACAGGCGGTCTTATTTTATGCAGCAAATTCCCGTCCTGAATAAGAAGCGAGTCGTAAAAATTCAGATGAGATGAGCGCCGCGCGACGGCCTGGCTAATAATTACACCTATCATCAGGGCCGGAACAATCGCGAACTGGTGAGTCATCTCGAAAACTATCAGCAGTGAAGTCAGAGGCGCATGAACTACCGCGCCTAAGAATGCGGACATTCCGACTGCCGCCAATACTATAATATCGTCATGTGTCAGGGTGATCCACAGTCCTGCCAGACCGCCGATGAAGTACCCGGTAAATCCGCCGATGAATAGCGAAGGGGCAAATATGCCTCCGCATCCGCCAAAACTGTAGCTAGATATTGTAGCCAGAAGCTTACCAATAGCCAGAATTCCGGCGATCCTCCATTCGAAATGACTGCTCATAAGGTCGGACAGATCTTCATAACCCAGACCGAATACTCCGAGCTTATCGGTCAGCAGGTAAAGAGAGGTTCCGATAACCCAAGTTATAAGTCCGCCGAATAACGGCATCATCCACGGCGGTATTTTTTTATGTTTTCTTAGTGATTTTCTGATCTTCAGCGTGTTCTTCTGGAAAAGAACACCTAAAAAGGCCGCGGCGAATGCAACTACAGGAACAAGCATATAATGTGACCAGCTGATATCCACAAGCATTGGAAGTGAAAATGCCGGCTGCCTTCCCAGAAACGCGTAAACCACAAAGGCTCCGATAACAGATGACAGTACGACCTTGCCGAGATATTTATTGTTCATATCGCCGACAACCTCTTCGATTATGAAAGTTATAGCGGCCAAAGGTGTATTAAAAGCGGCTGCAAGACCTGCTGATGCTCCTATCAGGCTTGATGCTCTTTTGTTCCTGAAATTTTTGTCGAAAGCTCCTTCGATGTTTGAAGCTACCCCGCTTCCGAGATAGACTGAAGGGCCTTCTCTTCCGAGACTGTTCCCGCCTCCTATGCTGATAATACCGGCAAAAAATTTTACTGCTACAGGTTTAAAATTCAGATTGCCCATTTCTTTCCAGTAGGCTGCTTTCATCTGAGGAATACCGCTGCCGGCAGCCTCTGGGCTAAAAACAAAAAGTAGAAATCCGACCAGAAGAGAACTTACGGATATCAGGACAAAACTTGCGATTATAAAATACAAAGGAGATTCCTCAGCGAACTTGAGATATGTCATTTTGTAAGACAGTTTTATCAGATATAAAAATCCTACGGCTGACAAAGCGGAGAACAGGCTTAATATACATGTTGTGATAACCGGACGGGTATTTTCCGGAACTCTCTCCCACAGTCTTGATAAGTATTTTAGAATAAATTCTTTCATTTTTTTCCTAAACTATTAAATCAGCTTATCTAAGATCTCTTCCCATGTTCCGAAAACATGATCGGCAGTAGTTGAGTTCTTATCATCATCCCTAAATCCGGTATATAAAATCGCGCTCATTCCTACTGATTTTGCACCTATTATATCTTTGGCTTCTCTGTCTCCTATATGGATCATTTCCGAAAATTTGCTTCCGGTCAGTTCTGCGGCTTTATGAAAAGCCCGTTTATCCGGTTTTGAAAATCCGGTCTCATCTGAAAATACACCTTCTGTAATATACCGGTATAGATCGTGCTTTTTCAGAGCATTTCTGATCTCTCTGCCCGGCTCAAAACCCGTATCTGATATTATAACAATTTTGTATTTAGCCGCTAGTTTTTTTACTGCTTCGGCAACCGTATCTGTCAGGCTGAAGTATTTATCAGTGACCAGCTTTTCGTTATATGCTATCAGCTCTCTTAAATGCTCAGGATCAAATTCGTATCCCAAAATCTTCTCAACAAATCTGAATGATTCCGGTGTCGTCGGCGTTCTGTTCTCGTTATGCCAAATATATTCAAAATTTTCATAAATGGACCTCATAAGCATGATCGAAGTTTCATAGCTAATATCATACCCCCGGAAGATATTCGATGCGTGCTCCACTCTCTCCATGAATATTTCATCTGTCATGGGATAAAAAACCAGTGTATCCCAGAAATCAAGCGTCACAGTCTTATAATTCATTTCAGTTCCGTTCATTTACCGTTGGTTACAAATATATATCAAAATCTTATTAGTATCAAGTAATACAATTCTCTTGCAGAAAAAATCATTTTTTGCTAAATTTGGGTTAAGTAATCCGGCGGTAATATGGCAGTAAAAACATATCATATAGGCATTGATCTTCACGGAACGCTGATCAACAATAATGAATTTTTATCTGAAGGCTCATCAGATGCACTTATAAGAGTGATAAAAGAAAAGCCGTCCGACATTAAGCTGTATTTATGTACGGGTAACGATCTCCCTTTTGTAAAAAGGAAAATGGGCGGAATTGCGGATCTTTTTGACGGAGCGATACTCGAAACCGGCTGCGTCGTTTCTACAGATATGAACAAAGAAGAGATAATAGTCACACAAAACATAGTTTCACTGATCAAGACCCTTGAAAACACTCTTCTTGACTGTGACTATCCCGAAGTCTATAAATTTGCAAGAAGGCTGGCTACGATCAGCATGTTTACGAAATACGAATATCCTCTTGAGGGCTTTTTTCAGAAAATGAAAGATGACCTGCAGCACCTGGATTACGCCCGGGTAACAAGATCAAGTGTAGCTGTCGATATAATCCCGATAAAGCACGATAAATACCGCGGGCTCGAATACTTCGGAAAAAGCACCGATGTTTATATAGCTGTAGCTGATTCTCTGAACGATATTGAGATGCTTAAGAAAGCCGATATATCTTTTATGCCTGCGAATGCCGATCCGGCGACTGTTGAGCTTTTAGGGAAAACAAAACAGAAAAAACCTTTAGGCAGCCAGTTTGATCAGAAAAGCCTTTATATAAGCTCAAAACCTGTTACTTTCGGAGTAATTGAGATCCTTGAAAATATTTATAAAAATTATACTTCTTTCTGATTGAGATATTTTTCATAGATCTGATTTGCAGCTTCCAGATCGATCCTTTTATCGCTTAAATAAACATTCATTAGCTCTATCAGCTTCTTTTTTACGAATTCAATAAGAATTTCCTGTTTAAAAACCGATCCGTGCAATACTACGCATGGCGATCTTCCGTTTATCAGTTTTGAGCAGTTCAAAACAAGATAAACAAGCTCATCTGCGCCCTTATGAATGATCTTTTCAGCCACAGGGCAGCCCTCTTTAAAAGCATTGAAAACAAGCTCTGAAGCCGATGCTATTATCATTTTTGAATTATTTTTATAAATAAGATCATAGACCTCCTGCGGGTCTTTTATGCTGAAATGTCTGAATACCATATCTTCGAGAAGAGATTTTTCCCCGTAATGATAATGCGAGTACATCGCGGCTTTTATTGCCTCTTTACCGAACCAGTAACCGCTTCCGTGATCGTCTATCAGATATCCGAATCCTCCCGTCCTGAAGATCTTCCCGTTTTCATCTTTTCCGTAGCAGATACTGCCTGTGCCTGAAATAAGAAGAAGGCCGGCTTTGTGCGGGTAATACACATTAAGAGCGAGCAACGCGTCCGAGATCAGGTCTGTATTATCGACTGTAATATCAAGTCCGAGAAGAGATTTTTTGCTTACGGCGGTGAATCTTGAATCGGTATCGTTTGATGATGTTCCGGCGAAACCTGCGTAAAAATATAAAACTATTTTATCTCTCGTGATGTCTTTAAGCACAGGGATGATAGCTCTGAACATGGTTACCATGCTTTCCTCAAATTCTGTTCCGTTAAGCAGGTTCGAAGGCCCGAATGTGCCTGTAAATACAAGCTTGCCTTCGGAGCTCACGACGCTGACATTTGTCTTTGTTCCACCCCCGTCGATTCCGATAAAATATTTATTTAAATTTTCTTTAGTCAGAATTTAACCTGCAATTTTACGAATTAATCTTTCAGGTACCCGCTTATATAGTCGATCTTCTGCATTATAAGCATAACACCTTTTCGGTCGGGAAGCGTGCCTATGACATTGTTTATTTTTCTTATCGCATCATTGGCAAGTTCAGAAGGAACCACCACAAAGATCAGCTTATGGAATTTTGATGTCGCATCGATCCACATTTTTCCAAAAAGGGTCTTTTTCATAAAATTTTTTGCGTCGTATCCGTCATAAACAGAAATATCTCTCTCTTTTATAAAGGAAAGGATATCCATTATTTCATTGAATTTTTTCTCTTCCTGACAGAAAATATTCAAAAGAGCGTATTCTTCTTTCTGTTTTTTATCCTTTGAACTCGGAAGCGCGTATTTCAGAAATCTTTCTCTTACTGCGACTGAATTGATCTGCGCAGAGATATCTTCAAGCGCTCCGGGCTGCCTTAAAACGCCCGAAACTTCTGAAAGGAACCTGATGTGCTGGTTCTTTTTCTTTTCCGGCGCTATTATAAAAACGGCCAGTTTAACAGGTTTTTCATCCATCGAATCGAAATCAGCTCCGTCATTATAAACAAGCATTCCGATAACGAAATCATCAATATTAGAAAGAGCGCAGTGCGGAATAGCAATATGATTTCCGAACCCGGTGGTCCCGATCTCCTCTCTTTCCCTGAGTTTTCTTAAGACTTCATGCTTTGTATGCGCCTGAGTACCGATCTTTTTCATAACCATATCTGAAATATTCTCCAGCACATCTTCTTTTGTATGATGTCCTGATTTAATTTCGATCATCTCGGATAACAAATATTCGGAAATGTCCATTACTAGCTCCGCGTTAAATCATTTATTGAAATCTAAATAAACTTAGTGCATTCTACAAGAAATTTATAAGATATTTATTAGAGATTTCTGTTAAGAAACATTATATTTTCCTCATAATTCAAATAAGGCTCAAAAATGAAACTACTTCTCGCAACACACAACAAACATAAGATAACTGAATTAAAGGAAGCTCTGAAAGATTCCGGATTCGAGATACTTTCACTGGATGATTTTCCGGATATGCCTGAAGTTATAGAGGACGGCGACACGCTTGAGCTCAATTCCTTAAAAAAGGCAAAAGAGCTTTTTGATCATACAGGCATAACAACGCTTGCGGACGACACGGGACTGGAAGTTGAACACTTAAACGGCGAACCCGGGGTTTATTCGGCCCGGTGGGCGGGTGAAGGCTGTACTTATAAAGATAACTGCGAAAAACTGCTCAGAGAATTGCGTAATGTTGCCCCCGATGAAAGAAAAGCTTCTTTTAGATGCATAATTACCCTATACGGAAAAGATATTTTTAAAACTACCGAGGGAGTCCTGAATGGACATATTATTGACCATTACCGTGGATCTGAAGGATTCGGATATGACCCCGTTTTTGTTCCTGAATGGCATAATATCACGCTTGCCGAGATGCCTCTTAACGAAAAAAATAAGATCAGTCACCGCGGACTTGCTGTGAAGAAAATGGTCGAAATAATTATGGAAATGAAAAAGGCGGAGTGATCTCCGCCTTTGTTTTCTAGTACCAGCCGTTGTTGTAAAGCCTGTCGTAATCTTCCTGAGTCAGTGCTTTCGGCTTGATGACCCTCGGCGGGATATAGGGATTAGCCGCTTTCCATTCCGCTTCGCGTTTCTTTTTCAGAAACCCGTCAGCCACATTCGGAAATAATTCTATTAAAAGTTCTTCTTTATAGTTTGTCGCCAGCTTTACATTCCCGAATTCTTTCAGAACCGGATTCGGCTGTTTCTGATACTTGCTTGTGTCATAAGGAATTTCTTCCGGTGATCCGCATATCTTTTCCCTGAAAACGGGATCTACAGGGAACGGCGTTTTNNAGTTCATCTAATGCTAAATTTACAGCCTGCGTTCCGACGATCTGGCTGGTTGGTGTTACCAGCGGAGGACATCCGGAATCGAGCCTGCACTTTGGAACGAGTTTCAAAGCTCTGTCCATCAGATGATCCAGCTTGAGCGTTTTTAACTGGGCTACCATATTCGTGTACATACCGCCCGGAATTTCGGCATCTTTTACCTGCTGGTTAGGTTCTGGAAAATTGAAATGTTTTGTTATCGCCTGTGTATGAATCAAAAGCTCATCTACCCTGTTATTTTTTGCTGCATCGATAGCTTTGTCGAACAAAGCATCAATTTCAGGTTCGAGTTTGTAATTTGATATATCAAGCTCGATCGGGAACATTTTTGTAGTGTCGAATTCGGCAAGTTCATGTCTGATCTTATTCAGCTCTTCATCGATCAGTTCGACCTGCTTAAGGTCAACATCAGTTTCAATTCCGAGTTTATTGCAGAATATCTGAACAAGTTCAAAAGCGGGAGCTGCGGGACCGCCTGCAAATGAATACAGAACCGTATCCACGATATCAACGCCGTTGATTATAGCCACGAGCACTGAAGCAAGCCCGTAGCCGGGTGTATCGTGAGTGTGAAGGTCTATCGGAACTTTGACAGATCTTTTCAATTCTCTGATAAGTTCGCCTGTCATTTTTGGATGTATCAGACCTGCCATATCTTTTATTGTAATTATCTCAGCGCCTTCTTTTTCAAGTTCAACAGCTTTCTCAACAAAGTATTTTACATTGAAAATATCTTTCGGAAGTTTCTTTCCTTTGAAGAAAGCGTGAACTTTTTCTCCGAAAGTGAATTTGGGATCGACGGTAAAGCAGACTGCGCAGTCAGGTATTCCGCCGTATTTTTTTGCGAATTTTATCGATGAAGTCATGTTGTTAATATCGTTCAGCGCATCGAATATCCTGACAATATCAAGACCTGATTCGATCGAATTTTTCATGAATCCTTCAATAACTTCATCGGGGTAAGGCGCATATCCGAAAAGGTTCCTTCCTCTCGACAATGAAGTAAGTTTTGAAGTTGTACCTATTGCGGCTTTGATCTTCTCGAGCCTTTCCCACGGATTTTCATTCAAATATCTCATAATGGAATCCGGAACAGCACCTCCCCAAACTTCGCAGGCATAAAATCCGGCTTTTGCATAATAAGGCAGAACTCTGTCAATCTGTGCCTGACTCATTCTTGTTGCGAATTGAGACTGCTGCCCGTCCCTTAATGTTAGATCCCTTATTTTCAGCTTTTTCATCTGTTTCCTTTTCAGCCTTAATTTTTTGTTGAATTTATCTAAAAAATTAATTTAATGCAATGATTTAATATATAAATTTTTTCTATATTTTTCTTCTGATTTTTGTTTATATTTATATAAATACCGGAAAGAGAAAAACAAATGAATATCCTTCTGCTGGACAACTATGATTCATTCACTTACAACCTGAAAGCTCTTCTTGAAAGATCAATAACAGGTTCAGAAGTGACAGTAATAAGAAATACCGACCCGAAAATTTTAACTATAATAACCGATGCTCTTATAATCTCTCCCGGGCCGAAAACATGGAATGAAACAGGGCTTCTGAGGGATGTTTTTCAGAAAATAGCCATAGAAGAAAGAAAGCCTGTACTCGGGATATGCCTGGGAATGCAGTTCATTGCAGGATACTTTGGTATCGAAACCGGACGAATGAATAATCCTGTTCATGGTTCACAGGCCTTAATAAAACATTCCGGTGATCCCCTCTTTGACGGGATACCTTCCGAATTCCATGCTGCAAGATATAATTCTCTCGGATTGTATGAAGAAGAGAGCGAAGAGCTCGTTTTTACCGCGTTCGAAGATGATTCAGATGCTGTTATGGCTCTCAGGCATAAGATTCTGCCTATCGCCGGGTTTCAGTTCCATCCTGAAAGTTTCATGACCGTACATGGAGAGAAACTGATTAAAAACTTCTGGAGGTATTATGTTAAAAATAAGTAAAGAAGTTTCTGAAGTTTCAAAAAAATGGGATATGGAGTTTTTGTTCTCATTAACGGAAAAGTACAGCGGAATTTGCCTGTTCACTTCATCGGACGATAAGAGTTCGGGAAAAAACATCGTCGGAATAAATCCGGTTCTAAAATTATCGAGGCCTGAAGAAATAGACGATCTCTTAATTCTCAATAAAGACAGTAGCGACATTCCCCTGGCCCTTGGTTATATAGCTTATGACTATAAAGACAAAGTGGAAGAAACAGGTCTTTTTTCAGATATGCATGAGAATAACTTTCCCGAGTTTTATTTTCACGTATTCGAATACTATATAATAGCAGATAATTCCGATATGAAGAACCTTAAGATTATAAAGCTTGATCTCCCTATAAAATATAACAGGATCAGTCAAGCCGAAATCCTTAATACTGAGATACTGCCTGTTAGAGAAGGCACTACCGATTATCTCGGCTCTTCTTTAAGCAAGGATGAATTTGAAGAAGGTGTGTCAAAAATAAAAGAATATATTCGTTCCGGCGACATTTATCAGGCTAATCTGACCAGAAAGATCTCCGGGAAGACAAGTTTATCGCCATTTGAAATTGCAATAAGGTTAAAAAATTCAAATCCTGTCGAATTCGGCGTATTTGCTAAGATCGAAGATAAGTATGTGATCTCCACTTCTCCGGAAAGATTTTTCAGGGTTGAAAATTCTGTTATGACCGCCGAGCCTATAAAAGGAACGATAAGAAGGTCTGAAAGTGATGCTACTGACAAGATCAACCTTTCAAACCTGATGAAAAATAAAAAGGAGCTTGCCGAACTTTCTATGATCGTGGATCTTTTGAGGAACGATATGAACAAGATCTGCTCGAATGTGGCCGTAAAGGGATTTCCTCTAGTTATGAAACTGAAAAATGTTTACCATCTTTACTCGGTGATCGAAGGCAGGCTTGAGACCGGCAGCTTTACCGAAATTTTAAAAGCACTTTTTCCGGGAGGCTCAATAACGGGCTGTCCGAAAATCCGCGCCTGCCAGATTATCGAGGAACTTGAAAGATCAGGCAGAGGACTTTACACCGGCAACTTCGGATACATTAACTTCAACGGTAATATGGATTTTAACATAATGATCAGAACTTTATTTTATGATAACGGTCTCGTTTCGTTCAATACCGGCGGAGGAATAACGCTTCTCTCCGACCCTGTTCAGGAATATGAAGAAACAATACACAAAGCCAAAAACATATATGACGCTATAGTCATGGAGGAAGTGTGGGAAGAAAGGTACTGCTTGACGGTAAGATAAAATTTATCGACTGCGTAAATATAAGACCCGATTCGCCGGCTTTGAACTTCGGAGCGGGTCTTTTTGAGACTATTCTGTATGAGAACGGGATAATATTTTTCCCTGAAGATCACATTAATAGGCTTGTTTCTTCGTGTACAGTTCTTAAGATCAAAATCCCCGATAAAAGTTTTTGCGGAACTGATAAAATTTTGGAGCTAATCAGGCTCAATGATCATACCAATATGCCTTGCAGGATCAAAATAATTTACTCTCCCCTGTTCCACAGATCAGATTGGAATGTTTTGATCACGGTTGAAGGATATGAAAGAAAAAGCGGAGTTATATCTGCAGTCACGGCAGGCAGAACCCGCGAAAATGAGTTCTACAGATTTAAAACGAATTCTTACATGGAGAATTTTCTTAATATTGAATCCGCGCCTGAGTCTGAAATTTTATTCCTGAACTCCAAAGGAAATATTACTGAAGGCGCGAGATCGAACATTCTGTGCGTAAGAGATAATGTTCTTTTTTATACTGATCTCAGTGAAAATTACCTGCAGGGAATTATGCAGTCGCACATCATTTCCGGTCATAAAGAATTCGGGTTTTCATACGCACAGGCTTTCAAAGGCGGCTTCGGGTATGAATTTATAAAAGAATGTTCTGATGTTTTTATAACGAACAGCCTGATGATCGC
>DMTS01000151.1 GCA_003477045.1 Candidatus Delongbacteria bacterium | reverse complement strand
AAAGAACTCGGCAGAGAAATAGCGACTCCTGCGGAAGCAAGAACAATACTCGGGTTAAAATAGAGGATCGGAAAATGAAAAAAGTTGTGGATAAAAACGAATTAAAACAATATTTAAAAGACGGCATCTCGATACATTTCGGCGGATTCATGGTCTGCGGTACTCCCGAAGGCCTTGTTGATCTTCTCATCGAAATGAAACTCAAAGACCTTACTCTGATTTGCAATGACGCGGGATTTCCTGACAGAGGCATCGGCAGGCTGATCGTCAACGGACAGGTGAAAAAACTGATAACTTCGCATATCGGACTTAACCCCGAAGCCGGAAAGCAGATGAATGAAGGCAAGATGGAAGTCGAACTTGTACCTCAGGGAACATTGGCCGAGAGAATAAGAGCGGCAGGTTCGGGACTGGGCGGATTTCTTACACCGACAGGTGTTGGCACGAGCGTCGAGAACGGAAAGCAGAAACTGACCATAGACGGAAAAGAATATCTTCTCGAGCTACCTTTAAGAGCCGACTTTGCTTTTCTGAGAGGAAGCATAACTGATACAATAGGAAATGTTTATTATAACGGAACTTCAAGGAATTTCAATCCTCTGATGGCGCTTGCAGCAGATATGGTCATTGTTGAAACAGAAGAGCTTGTAGAAAAGGGACAGATCAAACCTGAGGATGTAATGACACCCGGAGTTTTAGTCCGTTACGTAGTGAAGGAGGAAAGAAAATGATCACTGATATAGAACTGGCAAAAACAATTATAGCTAAAAGAATAGCAAAAGAGCTTCAGGACGGACAGCTTGTAAATCTCGGCATCGGCCTTCCAACAATGGTGGCGAATTATGTTCCGGAAAATATAATGGTTACTTTTCAGTCCGAGAACGGAATGGTCATGATGGGACCGGTACCTGAAAAAGGCAAAGAGAACATGGATATCACTAATGCGGGCGGACAGCCTGTAACTATTCAGCAGGGCGGAGCGTTCTTCGACAGTTCGTTTTCATTCGCGCTCATCAGAGGCGGACATGTAGATATCACTGTATTAGGAACACTCGAAGTTGATCAGGAAGGAAATATAGCAAACTGGGTAATACCGGGAAAAAAAGTTCCGGGAATGGGGGGCGCGATGGATCTTGTCACAGGAGCGAAGAAAGTAATCGTAGCTTCACTTCACACCGAGAAAGGCCGTTCAAAGATACTGAAAAAATGCACTCTTCCTCTGACGGCAAAACATGAGGTAAATCTGATCGTGACGGAGCTTGCGGTTATGGAAGTAACTCCCGAAGGGCTTGTTCTGAAAGAGATAAATAAAGACACAACGGTCAATGAGGTAATATCTCTGACGGATGCAGACCTGATCATTCACAAAGATCTCAAAATTATGGAAATATAAAATTCAAATAAAACGGAGAAAAAAATGAAAAAAGAAACAGCAAAAAAGGGGACCTTTAAAAAAGGATGCAAGTTCGGAACACACAGGGTTATATCGCCCAAGGGTGTTTTACCTCAGCCCGCAGACAAGATCGACAACACAATGGAGATCTATGACAATGAAGTGCTTATCGATGTGAAAACCTTAAACGTTGACTCTGCAAGTTTCACTCAGATCGAAAAACAGGCTAAAGGCAATGTTGAAGAGATCAAAAAGATCATGAAAGGCATCGTGGCAAAAGCCGGAAAACATAAAAATCCCGTAACAGGTTCAGGCGGAATGCTTATAGGAACAGTTAAGGAAGTAGGACCGAAATATCCTCACGACCTTAAACCGGGTGACAAGATCGCGACTCTGGTATCACTTTCACTCACGCCATTAGTAATAAAAGAGATCCTCGCAGTAAGACCGGACATCGATCAGGTTGACATTAAAGGTCAGGCGATCCTTTTTGAAAGCGGAATTTATGCAAAACTTCCGAAAGACCTGTCAGAAACATTAGCTTTATCAGTTCTCGATGTGGCAGGAGCTCCGGCACAGACAGCTAAGCTTGTAAAACCGGGCGACACTGTAGTTGTTATCGGCGGCGGCGGGAAATCAGGTCTTCTCTGCCTGTTTGAAGCAGTAAAAAGAGCCGGAGTAACCGGAAAGGTAATCTGCATAGGCGGAAGCGACAAATCAACCGAAAGAGCAAGAAAACTCGGTTACGGAGATGTTTTCGTAACAGGAAACGCAACTGACGCTCTTGACATATATAATATAGTCATGAAACATACAAACGGACAGCTCGCAGACATAGTTATCAACTGCGTAAATATCGAAAATACCGAGATGTCTTCCATACTTGCCGCAAAAGACGGCGGAACCGTTTATTTCTTCTCAATGGCTACAAGCTTTACAAAAGCTGCACTCGGAGCTGAAGGGATCGGAAAAGATGTCAATATGATCATAGGCAACGGATATTCAAAAGGACACGCTGAAATATCAATTCAGATATTAAGAGAAAGCAAGGCTATTAAGAAGCTTTTTGAAGAAATGTACGCTTAAATCATCGGCTAATGCCTAAAAAGGAGAATTAANNGACGAACAGTGGAACGACTGGACATGGCAATTACGCAACAGGATACAGAATGTTGATGAGCTTAAAAAGGTCGTAAAACTGACAAAGGAAGAAGAAGACGGTATAAATAAGTGTCTTGAGAGCTTAAGAATGGCTATAACGCCTTACTATTTGTCTCTTATTGATACAAAAAATCCGGATTGTCCTGTAAGAAAACAGGCTGTTCCGCTTGTGAACGAGCTTTACAGATCGCCGGCGGATCTTCTTGACCCGCTTCACGAAGACGGCGATTCACCTGTTCCGGGACTTACCCACAGGTATCCCGACAGGGTGCTTCTGCTCATAACAGACCAGTGCTCGATGTACTGCAGGCACTGCACAAGAAGAAGGTTCGCGGGACAGAACGACATGCCGCTGCCTTCGGCACAGATTGACAATGCTATTGAATATATTAAAAATACGCCTCAAATAAGGGACGTTCTTTTATCAGGCGGCGATCCGCTTCTTTTCTCTGATGACAAGATCGAGAAAATATTAAAGAAGCTCAGGGCGATACCGCATGTTGAGATCATCAGGATCGGAACGAGAACACCTGTCGTTATGCCTCAGAGGATAACTCCCGAGTTCTGCAGCATGATAAAAAAATATCATCCGGTGTGGATCAATACGCATTTTAACCATCCTGATGAGATCACTGAAGACTCAAAAAGAGCCTGCAATATGCTTGCTGACGCAGGCGTTCCGCTTGGTAACCAGTCTGTTCTCTTAAGAGGGGTAAATGACTGCGTTCATGTGATGCGCGACCTTGTTCACGGACTGGTTAAAATGAGAGTAAGACCGTACTATATTTATCAGTGCGACCTTTCACTGGGACTTGCTCATTTCAGGACACCGGTTTCAGTCGGGATACAGATAATTGAAGGCCTCAGAGGACATACATCAGGTTTCTGTGTGCCCACTTATGTGGTGGATGCGCCCGGCG
Source organism: Candidatus Delongbacteria bacterium (assembly GCA_003477045.1). Classification (GTDB taxonomy): domain Bacteria; phylum UBA4055; class UBA4055; order UBA4055; family UBA4055; genus UBA12480. Next base: position 52 of record DMTS01000151.1, on the reverse strand, counting down.
GCGGCGGAAAGATCCCCGTTATGCCTGACTATATGATATCTCAGGGTTACAA
>DMTS01000051.1 GCA_003477045.1 Candidatus Delongbacteria bacterium | reverse complement strand
TAACATAAAAAATCACTTTCGCCTAAATCATAAATCACTTTATGGTCAGCTAATACAAACTTTTCGTATGCTTATTTCTACTGAATATGCCGAAGTGTTGTACGGGCAAAAGAGATATAAAAAAAGGGCGGTAAAAAACCGCCCTGAGAACTACACTTCCTGTTTATTCGCCGCAGCCTTTTCAAGCGCGGCTTTCTTTGCAGCTTCTGAAGCTTTCGCCTCTTCAACCTTAAATTCTTCCTTCTCTTTAGCTATCTGATCTGAAGTCTTAGAACTATCGCCTTTATCTATAAAACATCCTTTCGGACATTTAAATTTTGCGCCTGTAAGAGTATCTTCAATGTCGTAGTTAACCACAGGAAGATCTCCGTTCATCTTTATCGCGCCTGAAGGTGTCGTTTTAGGCAAAGAGCATATTTTACAGCCTATACAACCTACGACGCAGGCATCAGTAACTTCCTTGCCTTTTGCCTTGGAATTGCAGGAAAGATAAACCTTGGCCCCTTTCGGCATCATCTTCATAACGCCTTTCGGACAGGCTTTAACACACGCACCGCATCCGACGCATTTGCTGTCATCTACGAACGGCAGGCCGTCCTCGCTCATTCCCATCGCTCCGAACAGACAGGCTTCCACGCAGTCGCCGAAACCGAGGCATCCGTAATCGCAGGCTTTATGCCCGCCTGAAACAAAAACCGCGCTCGAGCAGCTTTTCGGACCGTAATATTCAAATCTGTTCTTCGCATTATCCTTTGTACCGTTGCATGCGCAGTAGGCTACCATAGATACGGATGCAGTAGCTGTCACTCCCATAATGATGGCTATCTGATCTATGACAGACTGACCTCCGGGGGAACACAGATTAATCGGAGCTCCTTTTGATACTATCGCGTCAGAATAACCTGAACATCCGGGATATCCGCAGGCGCCGCAGTTAGCCTGAGGAAGAACTTCTGCGATTTTCTCGACTTTAGGATCGACAGCAACATAAAACACTTTTGAAGCATAGGCCAAAACCGCACCGAGCACTCCCCCGATCAGTCCTATCGATAAAAACGCTAATATAATTTGAGATGTATCCATTTTAATTATCCCCGATATTTTTTACATTATTGACATTCCGCTGAATCCAAGGAACGCCATGGCAATAAGCGCAGAAGTTATGAAAGCAATAGGCAGTCCCTTAAAACTTTCAGGCAGATCCGCAAGCTCGAGCTTTTCTCTTATTCCAGCCATAAGCACAAGAGCCAAAGTGAATCCGACCCCGCCAGTAAATCCGTTCCATGCCGATTCAATAAAATTATAGTGCGTCCCTTCAGCCCAGACAGAATCAATGTTCAGAATCGCTACTCCGAGAACTGCGCAGTTCGTGGTTATAAGAGGCAGAAATATACCGAGAGCCGAATAAAGGGCAGGCATATTTTTTTTCATGAACATTTCTATGAACTGAACAAGAGAGGCTATAACAAGAATAAATGAAATAGTCTGAAGATACTGAAGATCGTAAGGTATCAGTATGTAAATCTGCACCAGATAAGTGGCTATAGACGCAAGGGTCATAACGAATATGACCGCCATTCCCATTCCCACAGCACTTTCAAGCTTTTTTGACACTCCGATAAACGGGCAGATTCCCAAAAACCTTCCCAGGACGAAGTTATTTATAAAAATGGAGGATACTGCTATAACCATCAAATGAGAAAAATCCATTATTTACCTCCTGCTTTTGCTTTTTTCCTGAGCTTGTTCCACTGCAGGAAACCAAGTATAAGTCCCATTGTCAGAAACCCTCCGGGCGGAAGTATCATCATTATAGAACCTTTAAAACCGTCTATTCCCATAAGCTGAAAAACGGGGTAGCCGTATATAGAACCTGTTCCTGCGAATTCTCTCACAGTACTAATAAGAACAAGTGCTATTGTAAACCCTATACCCATACCCAGAGCGTCAACAGCCGAGTTCCATACCGAATTTTTGAATGCATAAGCTTCTGCTCTTCCGAGAATTATACAGTTAACTACAATCAGAGGAATGAACAGCCCGAGCGACTTGCTTAAAGCGGGTATGAATGCCTGAAGTGTAAGATCGATCATGGTAACGAACGTTGCGATAAAGACAATAAAAATGGGTATCCTTGCACTTCCCGGAATATATTTCTTTAGCATTGATATTAGGACACTTGATCCTATAAGAACTGCGGTTGCAGCGAGTCCCATACCTATTCCGTTTGCTATAGAGGTGGTGACCGCTAGCGACGGACACAGACCCAGAGCCAGAACAAGTGTCGGATTTTCTTTAAAAAAACCCTTAGTAAGATTCTGCATAGAATTCATTATTTTCCTCCCTGAGTGACAATTGCATTGGCTTTTCTGATCGAATCCTGCTGAGCCATTGCCTTTTCGTGATCGTAGCTTACAACGGTGTCAGCGCTACCGATATATACCACNNAGTTCAGTATAAGCGCTGATACTCTTGCAGACCGCTCTTGTTGTGATCGTGGCTCCGGTCAGAGACTGAACTCTGTCCGGTGAAGCGGAATCATCTTTTTCCACAACGACCTTTAAAGAATTTTTACCTTTGAACCATGCCTCAAAAAATGGTTCATCTTCGCCGTATTTGATCGTTTGCGCTTCAGCTCCAAGTCCGGGAGTTTCAGTGTGTTTC
>DMTS01000007.1:17218-36005 GCA_003477045.1 Candidatus Delongbacteria bacterium | reverse complement strand
TTAGCCTTGACCGTTATCTTCCATAGCTTGCCTTGACTGGTTAGAAAAGGTTAAAAAAAATAGCCTGTTAGACAGTAAAGAAAATGTATAATTGATAAGTGAGAGTAAATAATGCTAAACGAAACTGAATACAATAATAATCCGCTTTCTAAAGAGCAGGAAAACCAAATAGATGCACTTTTTAATCAATTTGACACAACTGATAAACCCGGTTGTTCGGTAGGCGTAATTCAAGACGGTGGATTTATCTATAAAAAAAGCTTCGGTATGGCAAATTTGGATTACGATATTCCGATTACATCCAAAAGCAAATTCAAGATCGGTTCAATCACTAAAGAATTCACTGCTTCATGTATTGCTCTTTTGGCTTTGGAAGGAAAACTCAATCTGGATGATAAAGTCATAGAATATATACCAGAAATGTCCGATTATGCTAAGTCAATTACTATTCGGAATCTTCTTTATCATACAAGCGGATTGCGAGATTATTTGAATTTATTTCGTTATGCAGGATTTGACTTTGATAAAAGCTATAGCCGTGAGGACAGCATTAAAATACTGTTTAGACAAAAAAGCCTTGATTTTGAGCCCGGAGAAATCAAGACATATTCTAACTCAGGCTATCTTCTTTTGGCAAAAATCGTTAATCTCGTTTCAGGTAAATCGCTGAAAGAATATTCTGACGAACTAATATTTAAACCTCTTGGAATGGATGATACTTTTTATATTAGCGGTTTAAACGAAGTAATCAAAAACAAAGTGATACCTTACAAAATAAATGATAGTGAAATCACTCATTTCATCCATAATCTTGAACCAATCGGGGCTGGTGGAATGTATTCTACAATAGACGATTTTCTTAAATGGGATAACAATTTCAATGACCCGAAAGTAGGTGGCTTAGAATTTCTTGAATTGATTCAGAAGAAAGGGTATTTGAATAACAATGCAGAAATAGAAGATTATGGTATGGGATTTATGCACGGCGAGCATAATGGAAGAAAATGGATAGGCCATGGCGGAGCTTACTTTGGATTCAGAAGCTTTCATATGCGATTTCCTGAATTTAAAACAAGTATCATAATTATGGCCAACCGTGAAGATACTGAGGAGTATAGTAAATCCGCACTAATTTCTGATATTTTACTTATGCCTACAAAAACAATCAGCACTGCCGAAACTAAAACCATAATAGCACCTGTAGAATTATTATTAAGTCTGTCTGAACTGGAAAAATTTTGTGGACATTACTGGTGCGAAAAAGCAAAGCTTAACAGAAAAATATACTTAAAAGAGGGTAAGCTTTTTTATTGGAGAGAAGAAAACAATGAATCAAGATTAGTTCCGGTAAGCAGTAATGAGCTTATCATGGCAGATGTGTCAGTAGAAGCAAAGTTGATTTTCAGTTTTGATAGTATTCAAAAAACTCTCAAGTTTTTTGAGAATGATAAATTAACTTCAGAATTTATCAGCTATGAACCACCTGTCAACAATTCACAACAATTAGATAAAGTCCAAGGTCGGTATTACAGTGAAGAATTAGATGAAATCTATAATTTAAAGTCAGAATCAGGGAAGTTGTTCTTTTACATCAAAGATCAAAAGATATCCGAATTAGTATCTTTCAAAGAAAATATTTTTGAATGTAAAGAATGGGGTTCGTTTTTTGAGTTTAAATATAACGAAAAATCAGAATTATCCAAGCTCATACTTAATTCTGAAAGAGCTAGCGGAATCATATTTGTAAAACAATAAGGTAGATTTATGATTTGAAGATATTTATTTTCAATAATTTACTTCTTAATCGTTCTTCTACAAACACACTATCTAACAGGCTATTTTTACTTTGAGTGAGGGAAATGTGAGGCAAACAACAAAAGATAACATAGGCAAAATATCACTNNGCTTTTAGCCTTGACCGTTAGGGGAGAGAAAAAGCTGTTAAATATTGATGCAAATATTATAATTCATGATTATATTTCTTTTTATATAACTTTATTGGCACATTGGAGTGAGTAGAAATTGTGATAGGAAAACGATATGAGCTATAAAAAAGGCACACCGTATAATGATTTACCATTATTGCCGCCAGACATTAACAAATGGGAAAGTATAGAAATATATAAATCCCTTTCAGAAGCTCGGGCAGCTCTGGCTGAATTAAAAGGCAGGTGCCCTGTAATTCCGAATCCGATGATGTTAATCAATACCCTGGTTTTACAGGAAGCAAAAGATTCATCTTCTATAGAAAACATATTTACAACATCCGATAAATTGTATAGAGCTTTCGCATCTGCCAAACCTGACCCTGATACTCAGACTAAAGAAGTTATCCGTTACAGACAGGCGACACTTGACGCATGGAGTAAGCTTCAGAAAAATGAAATTAGTTTAAAGCTGCTTGTGAATATTTATAAACAGATTAAAGAAGCTAATGATGCTGAAGGTATCCGCGATGAAGTTGTTTATATTGGAAATGCAATGAAAACTATTTACACTCCGCCTTGCTGCAAGAAAGTACTTACTTCAAAGCTGGAAAACTGGGTAGAGTTTGCAAACAAAAATGACGGGCTTGATCCTTTAATTAAAATGGCTATTCTTCACTATCAATTTGAAGCTATTCACCCTTTTACAGACGGAAATGGCAGGACCGGCAGGATAATGAATATTCTTTTTATTAGCAAAAAAGGACTATTGGACAAGCCTGTTTTGTATCTATCTAAGTATCTAAACGAGTATAAAAACGACTATTATCGTCTATTGAAAGAAGTTACAGAAAACGGCAATTGGGCTGACTGGATTCTATTTATTCTTAAAGGCGTAAAAGATACATCCGTTCGCACGCTAAAAAAAGTTAACGACATCTATGAACTGTACAAATCAACTGTTGATAAGGTAAAAAAAGAGGCTAATGAAATTTACAGCTATGAATTTATCGAGATGCTCTTTAATCAGCCTTATTGCAAAATAAATTTCCTAGTTGATTCCGGAATAGCTTCTAGAAACACAGCCAGCAAATATCTTGGAAGACTAGTAGAAATTGGTGTTTTGAGTAAAGAGAAGTCTGCTAGTGAATCATTGTATTTGAATAAAGAATTGTTTAAAATATTAAGCCAATAGCTTGGCTTGCACAAATTATTTGATATATTGTGCAAATGAGTAATGGGATGCACAACCGTTGTGCAACCAAAACAGGTAATGCACAAAATATGAAGAAATGTGGGCGGGGACTACTCCAATGTGCCAATAAAGTTATTAGAGCTAAAAAGATACGTTGAATGCTTGATATAAAAAAACAAAATGAGGTTAAGAGGAAATAACGATGAAGATTATATCAGTCAGGGAAAATCCGGAGTACAAGGATACCGCGATCAGCTATTTTCAGAAGCATTGGGGAAACGAAAATACCCTGATGGTTTATTATGACTGCATATCCAACTGTATTGATGCAGAGAACCCTTTGCCGAACTGGTATTTGCTGATCACTGAAACGGAAGAAGTTATAGGGTGCGCCGGCTTAATTACAAATGATTTTATCAGCAGGATGGACCTGTATCCCTGGATCTGCGCACTTTTCATAGATGAAAACTACCGTGGCAAATCATACGGATTCTTATTGCTGCAGAAGGCAAAGCATGACGCGAAAATAGGCGGTTTTCATTGTTTGTATTTATGCACTGACCACATCGGATATTATGAAAAATATGGATTTTCATATTTAGCAACTGGATATCATCCCTGGGGTAAAAGCTCAAGAATTTATAAATCTGAAAAACTATGAATCACTCAATAGGCATAGTAACTAATTGCTGCAGACCCCCAACATTGGCTACATGACACTGTCTGTACCTTAGCGGAAATTCTTTTACAAGGTATTTGATTTTGGCATCTATCGGTCCGAACTACCTTGATCTTCTCGTTTTTTCCTGTACTACGTAAGTGTTTTGCACAGTAAAAAGGGCAGTAAATTACCGCCCTTTGTTTATTCCTGAAATCCGAATTTATTTTTTTACAGGAAAAATATTTATCCTGTCTCCCCTATTCTCATAATCGAACTCTTTTCCGTAAACACTTTCCTCAAGCTGAGAACCTATCGAATTGATATATTCGTCAATAGAAACAGTGATCCAGACATTATATTCTTCGTATGAAACTTTCTTTACTTCCCGCGCCTTTGAAGCCACGATATCGTTTAAGACCTGCTTAAATTCTCTTCCTTCAGGCAGTCCTGAAAACATCAGAACATACTGCTTTCCCTTGTCGATCTGCTCTTTCCAGTATCCTTTAACCTGATTCATAATAAGAGGCATCAGCTTCTTTATTGACTGATCAATATTCGCATCGTAGGCAGTATTATTTCCCCATATTTCGTCTGAGTAGCCGTTCTGAACCCCGAGCAGCTTTGCCGTTGAAGCATTAAATATCTTTGCCGTGGATTTTGCCTTCTTTTTCCCGTTCCCGAGATCTTCAAGAACTATAGCTACTGTAACATATATATCCGCTTTCAATTTTTTTGCGAGCAGTTCGGCCATATCAACATCTTCGTTCAAGGCCACCTGCTTCATGCTCATGTCGTCCTCGATCATCGCGTTAAGCTGGTCAAGGTCGTAAACATTGTACCTGTTGACAGTAAAATACTGATTGATCTGATTTATGGCCTGTTCGGTATATCTTTTATCGTAAGGGATGCCTTTCGGCTGATAGAAAACAACCATCGACGGATTTCCGATCTGAGCCAGAAGAATGCCCAGCGCTTCAAGATCGTTAAGAAGGATATCCTTAGTAACGGCCGCCTTTATTTTGACAACCCAGCTTCCGTCGGTTTCTTTAAACTGATCGACAACATTATATGATTTTACAAATCCCTCGCTTTTTGAAAGTATCTGATCCTTTACCGTCATATAGTTCTGAATTTCCTGTTCCGAAACAAGGTAAGTCCCTATCGCAGTCGAGATCGCATTTCTCTGAGCGTCAGCTATCGCCGCGTCCCTGTCGGAGCCCATTCCCTGAACTTCGACCTCTGTGATATTGTGGTCGTGCATATACTGACTTACCTGATTACCGGCAGAGAGATTTTTTTCCGACTGAACTTCCTTTTTAGGTTCCACCATCGGATCCTTTACCGCCGATCTAGAGGGAGCGCAAGCTGAAATTAGTATTATAACAACAGATAGAATAAACATCTGACAAAGTTTCATATTCGGCTCCTTTTTACTTAACCGGGAAGATATCTATACGGTCGCCCCTGTTCTTATAATCGAATTCTTTACCGTAAATTTCTTCTATCTGATCTCCGATCGTATTGATATAAGTGTCCAGGTCGGTGTTTATCCAGACCTGATACTCGCTGCCTGCTATAACGACTTTTACTTCTTTCGCGCCGTTCTGAAGAGCAGCCTGAACTGCGGATTTAACCTTTCTTCCCTCAGGAAGTTTACTGAATAGCAGAACATACTGTTTGCCTTTGTCAACCTGCTCTTTCCAGTACCCTTTTACCTGATTCATTATGAGCGGCATAAGCTTTGTGCATGCCTGATCAATATTCGCATCGTACGCTGTCGTATTTCCCCATATTTCGTCTGAGTAGCCGTTCTGAACCCCCAAAAGTTTTGCGGTTGAAGCATTAAATATCTTTGCTGTCGCTTTGGCTTTTTTCTTTCCGTTACCCACATCTTCAAGTATAAGGGCAACAGTCACATAAATATCGGCCTTTAATTTTTTAGCCAGCATCTGCGCCATATCAACATCTTCCTGAAGCGCAACCTGCTTCATGCTCATATCATCCTCGATCATGGCATCGAGCTGGTCCAGATCGTAAACATTGTATCTGTAAGTAGTAAAATACTGATTGATCTGATTGATAGCCTGCTCGGTAAATCTCTGGTCGTAGGGAACCCCTTTCGGCGCATAGAAAACTACCATGGAAGGGTTATCCAGCTGAGACATAAGTATCCCCAGTGCTTCAAGATCGTTCAATAACATATCTTTCGTTACCGCCGCTTTGATAGTGACAGTCCAAAGTCCGTCCGGCCCTTTTGATTTATCCTTTACTTCAAACGACTTTACGAATCCTTCGCTTTTAGCCAGTATCTGGTCTTTTACGGTCATGTAATTCTGCATTTCCTGTTCCGAAACAAGATAAGTTCCAATTGCAGTAGAGATCGCGTTCCTTTTAGCATCAGCTATAGCTGTCTGCATCGATGTTCCCATTCCCTGAACTTCTACTTCTGTAACGCTGTGATCCTGCATATTAGCGCTTGTCTGTCCGAATGCAAGCGAGGTTGCCAAAAATACAAATGTTAATAAAAATGTTCTGATCCTCATAGATTACTCCGAATTTAAATTATATTCTTAATCCCATGCCCACTTTTACTGACAGACCGCCGGGCACTAAGTACTCGTCCTCTTTGACATCATCAATAGGAAATTTTGCAAAGATCCCTTCTTCGTCATCTTCTGTGAAAACCCCGTCGCCGTCTTCATTTACCAATGCGCCTGTCGCAGTATAAGAAACCAGTATTTCAAAAAACCATGCTTTACCAAGGTTGTAATCCATACCGATCATACTTTTAAATCCATTCGAGCTCAGACTGTAGCTTTCGCTTAAAGAACCGTCGCTGGCTTTTTTATCCAGACCCATACTTTCATGAAGCCATACCCCGCCTATCAGAATCCCCATATCCTGAATAAAGAACTTTTTTATCAGTCCCAGTTCTGTAAAGATCGTCAACTGAGAATATTCATAAACCTCCATATTGCCATTTACATCTACGATAGTATTACCCAAATCATCGTACATGCCTATTTTTCCTATCTTGGTTATAGGAACATCCGCTCCGAATGTCAAAAAAGTGTAGGGGAATTTCATATGCTGCCCGAAATCATACTCAGCCCTCAATCCTATAAGACCCGCCCCTGGAATATCGTCGAGGTTGTCAGCGGCATCAGGATAGTTCTCCCAGCTTTTCATGGTGTTAAAACCGCCTCCGAACACAAGGTTAAGACCGACTTTTTCTTTTTCCTGCGCGCACAGGATCATTCCGGCAGTGACGATCATTATTGCTAAATATCTCATTTTCATTCACCTCAACATTAATTTTATTTTTATAGCGTGTAACCCAATCCGACTCGTACGACAAACCCTGACGGGGTAAGCCAGCCTTCGCCTGCATAATCATCTCCCCAAGCTTCGAACACCTCTTCGTCGTTTTCATCCATCAGCTCTCCATAGAATCTGAAACCTGCGCCTGCATCAAAAAGCAGATTTTTATTGATCATGTAGTTTATACCGGCTTTGATTTTTCCGCCCATTGAATAATATTTTTCTTCTTCGGAATCGCCTGCAGTAATAGCCATGTTCATATATCCGAAATCAGCACCGATATAGTACCCGAGTTGCCTTGTGAAGAATTTTTTTGTTACACCGAATTCTACGAGAGCTGTAGCCGTTTCGTACTCAATTTCACCGCCATACCCGTCGGGAGTAACTCCCAGCTGAGCTAACACTATATCACCGGAAACATTTACATATAATTCCGGTATATTCACGAATTTGGCAATATCGTACTCCATATTCAACCCGATAAAAGGAGATAAATTTTCTTCTTTATCAAGAGGTTCGTCTCCCAATTCAAGATCTCCCCAGTATTTGAAGCTGTTTACTCCGCCGAGAACAAAGATATTCAATCCTACGAGAGGATACTCATAGACCTGGTCATATTCGTTGAAAAGGTCAGCTTCTTTTGTTCCCTTCTGCGGGGTTACGATCAGAAGCTGCGAAACTGATTCCTGCTGCTTTATGCTTCGTACTTTCATGAATCCTGTTTCTCTATACTTTTCTTTTCCGTTCTTGTCTTTTTCAAAATAACCTACAGTGTAAGCATCATCCATGTTCACGCCTACATTTTTACCGAAATTGAAGGATATTTCGTTTTTCCTTACATCAGCTTTAGTTACAAGAGCTTTAATTTTGAAAACTTCAACTTTTTTTACTTCTTTCTCTAAAAACATCAGCATCCCGTTAGCGGCAGATTTGACCGCCTCGATCCTCTTATCCTTCTTTTTATCGTTAAGCGCAAGATCAAAAAGACTCCCGAGAGCATTTGATCCGGAGGCTCTTACAGTTGCGGTAAGCACAGGCGACCATACCGGAGCATCTAAAGTACCCGTATTTGTTGCTGAATAAATATCAACCCTGACGCTCATTGTCGCGGTGAAATCATCGCTGTCCTTCTTTTTTGTCAATATAAAAGTTTCCAGGGTGGGAAAGAAAATGTACGCGCCGTTTATTATCTTATCAACATTTTCGCCTGTAATGAAGTTAGAACCGTAGTACTCATTTTTGATATCCCACTGCTTAGCAGCTCTCTCTTCAATTTTTGTTGTAGTATATTCTTTTACGATCTCGAAAAGCGCTGCCGGGTCATTCACTCCGGCCGGAATAGGATTGTAGTCAAATCTGCCCATACCTACGAATTTGTCGAAGACCATCTGATAAACCAGATCGATATCCTGCTGAGAAGCCATCCTTGCCGCTTCAGCTACATCCATTTTAAAGATCGAGATAGACTTTCTGTCGTATTCTTCCATAGCGGCGTTCAGAATGAACATCATTGAAATTACCGCCAGAATCACCATTTTTTTCATATTCAGCTCCCTCCCCGATTAAGTTAAATTCTTAAATTTGTTTTATTCACTGCTTAAAATAAAGAAAATTAAAACGGTTGGCAACATCTATTAATAATTTATTCTGACGTTATATATCCTCACATCGTAAGTCTTGAAAACTTCAGCATCGTTATAATAATATTTCATGCCATAATATGAATTTTCTTCGAAGTTCTTTACTTCTCCCGCATTAATACCTGAAGAGCCGTAAGAAAGAGCGTATTTTTCGTCGAAGCTGAAATCGAAATTCTGATATATATGCGAGTAATAGATGAATAGCGTATCCGTTACGCCCGGCTCAAGCTCAATAATCATATCCTTCGAATATCTGCCGTTCTTTTTTTCCGTTTTGTAATAAGCTGAAATAGTTCTGTAATCCTCAAAACGCCTGTTCGACCTTAACCCGATCTTGAAAGTTTTCGGTTTGTCCTGATTGTTTTTCAGTATTATAAATTTAGCGTAATCACCTCCGAAATATTTCGGAAGAAGCGGACCGAACTTTTCATTTATGCCGATATTTAAATTTGTAACATCTTCTTTTTTTATTCTGTCATAGTAAAAATATTCTGGTGAAAATTTAAGCTGTTTGTATATGTGGTCTTCGTTGAATAACAGAAGGGTGTCAGAGCAGCTTCCGGCAAAATAATCCCTTTCTATAAATTCCTCATCGTTATCAAGATCATATCCGCCGAAATAATTGGGAGGTATTATCTTTGAAAAATTTAAAAGGGTCTTTGAAATATCGGTCAAGGCTGCGCTTCCTGCCTCATCTGAATACTTCATGCCTTTCTGGTGGAAAAATGAAAGTCCTTTTGATAATTTATTTGTCCTGTTCGTAGAAATAAAAAGCATTAATGGTTCGATCTTGAGCCTGCTTTCGATCATTTTCTTCATCAGACCTGCGTGGTGATCAATATCGGTAAAATAATTATCATTTGAGACCCGGTCTCCCGATAGATCAGCGTAACAGAAAAACAAAGTGTCTTTATCTTTGATCAAGTCTTTGTACAGCTGTTCAATAACTTCTTCCTTTGACTTCAATATACTCGATTCCGAGAAATATCCTGAAGCCGATAAAAATACGGCTGAGTCGGCTGTGTAAAGTCTTGTTATGTATCCTGAATTAGCATATGCAAGAGGAACAGAGCTGTTTCTAAGGCTGTCTGAGATAATGTCCTTTAATTTCCTGTGAGGTTCTTTCATATTATTAAATTTATACGGGGACAGGCATTCCAGAAAACTTCTCAGGCACATGACTCTGTCGGGCGAAAGATCTACAGTAGAGTTGTAAATCCTTGAGCTTTTTAACATATCAAAAATTTCAGGTGTTGCAGCTGAGTCGGCGGCTGAAGCCTTTATAAGGTCTGCAATATCAAAAACAATCACGCCGCTTTTTCTGAACCTTCCGCTACCTGCCGAAACGGTATCAGCGGGCTGATATTTCTCAAAACGGAGCTCCGGGGGTCTGTATTCCTCAAGAGCTTTCTCTCTTACAAAAATAAATGCCGCAGATGCACACAGTATTAAAAACAATATAATAAAGTACTTCATAATTTGATCAGCTAAAACTGATAGATAAGTCCTATCGAATGGATAGGAGAAACATCTTCGTCAAGATCGAATTCCAGCGGGATCCTTCCTACCATTGAAAAATCAATGCCCAGCCCATTTGAGAAAATATATTCGGCACAAAACCGTCCGTAAAGGTGATTCGCCTTAAATCCTTTTGAATCTCCTTCATAATTCTCAACATCATCATTTATCGATAATCCCAGATCCCCGAGAAAGACCCATGTTCTGGCGCGCTTTGTGAATTTATAAGTCGCGCCTATTATCAATTCTGATTTTTCTTTTAAACCGGTTCCGTATTCGCTCTGGTCAAGCTCTATAATAAAACCAAGCTTCCTTGATAAATATCTTGAAAAGCTGATGCCGAATTTTTTCTGCTCTGACGGAAATAAACTGTATGACGCTCTGAACTTATTGAACTTAAAATCTTTAAAAACTGAATCATCAGTCATGCTCTTTTCCTGAAAAAGATCAAATTCGCCCGCAACTAAAGCATAAGCTGTTAAAAACAACATGACCGTAAAATATTTCATCAGAGCTNNAAAACCGGTTTTCTAAGCTGAAGTTTTTTGATTATACCTGCCGGGGTCAGATCGAAATGCTTTCTGATAAGCTTGACTATCTCTTCACCCGATATTTTTCCGGTTCTGAAAGTTTCAGCCATTATAGAAACAGGTTCCGCTATTCCTATCGCATAAGCTACCTGAATTTCAAGTTTCTGAGCGTATCCGGCTGCAACAAGATTCTTTGCTATGTATCTTGCCATATAGGCTGCTGATCTGTCAACTTTTGTCGAATCTTTACCGCTAAAAGCTCCGCCACCGTGGCGCGCATATCCGCCGTATGTATCAACTATGATCTTTCTTCCGGTAAGCCCGGTATCGCCCATAGGACCTCCGGTCACAAACCTGCCTGTGGGGTTGATATGTATCTTATATTCGCCTTTTATAAGCTTTTTCGGTATCATAGGCTTTATTATTTTTTCTGTAACTTCTTTTTCTATTAATGCGTGCTCTTTTGCAAGCTGAGCCTTAGTGGGGTTCTCTCCTCCGAAAAGAGGATCGTGCTGTGTTGAAATCACAACAGTATCTATCGAATCAGGGATCCAGTTTTTGTAATTTACTGTAACCTGGGATTTCCCGTCGGGTCTTAAAAATTCAATTTTCCCTGATTTTCTGATCTCTGAAAGCTGCTTTGTAAGTTTATGTGCCAGCATGATCGGAAGAGGCATAAACTCAGGCGTCTCGTCACAGGCGAATCCGAACATCATTCCCTGATCTCCCGCTCCCAGTCTGTCCACACCCATCGCTATGTCGCCGCTCTGCTGATCAATAGTCGAAATAACTCCGCATGTATTGTAGTCAAATCCCTTATAAGAATGATCGTATCCTATCTCTTTTATTGTTTTTCTCACCAGGTTAGGTATATCAACATACGTTTTGGTAGTCATTTCCCCGCCGACAACTACAAGGCCTGTTGTAACGAAAGTCTCGATAGCCACTCTGCTTGTCGGGTCATCTTTTAGAGCCGCATCCAGGATCGCGTCAGATATCTGATCCGCTATTTTATCCGGATGTCCTTCAGTTACAGATTCGCTCGAAAATAAAAAATCTCCGTATTTCATTTGTTCTGTCCTATTTAATAGTTTTAATTAAAGAAAAATCTCACGCCTATTCTTGAAAGCAGACCGCTCATGTCATATTCTCTTTCCAGAGTATATTCTGTACCTCCGATCTCATCTTCATACTCGTAGCTCGGTTTTGAGTAATGATAAGCAACTTCCCCGAAAACTTCGGAACTCTGTCCAAGATTATAAATCGCTCCGCCGCCCAGTCTCCAGTTAAAATCAAAGGCAAGCTCAGATTTTTCATCCATCTCATCGCCGTCAAAAGTATTATATGATGCATACAGCATCTCTGCTCCGAGCGCGCCTGTCGCGAACCATTTTATCTTGTCGCTATAAGGAAATTTAGCGGTTACAGCCACCATCAACGGGAAATCATAAATTGTTGTCTCGCTTAATTTAACCAGCTGGTCAGCCGTCAGTCCGGGTATTTCTTCGTACTCGCCTTTTGCGTCTTTGTCTTCAAATTCCTTTTTAAACCAGTCAAGACTCAAAGAAACATCAAGATTCGTATCAATATGAAGCCCGTATTCTATACCGAGATCAAAACCTCCGTCGCAAGCCTGAGGAAACATCATTCCCGCCTTGATAGCGCCCATCTTCTGCTGGGCGTTAAGTGAGAAGGCAATTATTGCTATTGCGATCAACATGTATTTTTTCATTTCATTCTCCTTTTTAATTCGAGTATCAAATATAACATTTTTAACATTAAATTCAAATCTTTTTAATCTTAAGTAAACTAATTACAATTTTGAAAGTTCGCTTCTGCCGATACAAATTCGATATTCTTTATTGCCGAAGGTTTTTTTACGGTCACCTTTCCTGATTTTATGTCCGGATTTTTTCGTAAAAGACCGGCCGTGCGTTCCGCCAGCGTTTCAAGCAGCAGGCATTTGCTTTCCTTTGCATTTCTGATTATATCTTCAACTATCGCAGAATAATCAACAGCATCTTCAAGCCTGTCGGAATCTGAAGCGGTTTTAGCATCATATTCAAATTCTATATCTATCAGTATTTTCTGATGGCTGTTCCTTTCGTGATGCAATGTTCCTATCACCGCCTGTATCTCAATTCCCTTTACGCACATTCTCATATCTTTTCCACTCTATTTTATATTTTCGCCGCCGTCAACATAGATTATCTGGCCGGTCACAAAATCATTCTTCAACAAAAAATTTACCGTTTCGACAATATTACCCGCTTTGCCTTTTCTGCCTAAAGGGATCTTTGATTCAAGCCTTTTGGCGTATGCTTCGTCTTCGCCGGCTCCGGGAAGAATGAATCCCGGGCATATCCCGTTGAAGCGTATCTTCGGAGCGAATTCCACTGCGGCAAATCCGGTTAGTTCAAGAAGAGCTATTCTTGAGATCGAATATGCAGTATAAGCATTCTGATGCCTTGCGGTTTTTGTATCAAGGATATTTACGACATTTCCGCCCTGACATAAAGAGGCGAATTCTTTGATAAGGAAAAAAGGAGCTCTGAAATTGACTTCCATAAGCTCGTCAAAATCATGTCGCGAGGTGTCCTTTATCTCAGCCCTTTTAAATACCGAAGCGGAATTGATAAGAACATTTAGTTGAGGAAAAGTTGAAAAAGCAACCATTACAAGCTCATTCACAAAGCGCAGATCCCGAAGGTCCCCTCTGAAAATGGAGCACTCTCTTCCCAGTGACTTAATTTCATTCTGAGTACCGATAGCGTCTTCTTCAGAAGAATTATAATGCAGAGCTATATCATAACCATCCAGCGCCAGTCCTAACGCAATTTCTGCACCAACACGCCTTGCTCCCCCGGTGATAAGAGCGGCCTTTTTCTTAACAGTTTCCATTCTATTTTCCTATCAGGCTTAAAAATTCTGATCTGGTAGCACTGTCTTCTCTAAAGCTTCCAAGCATGCATGAGGTCGTCATTACCGAGTTCTGTTTTTCCACTCCCCGCATCATCATACACAGATGCTGCGCCTCTATTACCACTCCCACACCCTCAGCTGAAGTATATTTCATAACAGTTTCCGCTATCTGCCTTACGAGATTTTCCTGTATCTGCAGTCTGCGGGAATACACATCCACTATGCGGGCTACCTTGGAAAGTCCGAGGACTTTGCCGGCCGGAATATAAGCCACATGGCATTTTCCGAAAAAAGGAAGCAAGTGGTGCTCGCATAAGGAATATAGTTCAATGTTTTTGACGATGACCATGTCATCATTGTCTGTGGAAAATACAGCGCCGTTGATAACCTGATCAATATTCTCTTCGTAACCCCGTGTCAGGAACGAATAGGCTTTTGCGGCCCTTTCAGGCGTTCTTAACAGTCCCTCTCTATCAGCGTTTTCACCAAGATCTGTGATTACTTTTTTAAAAAGTCCGCTCAGTTCTTTTATTTTACTTTCTTCCATTATGAACGATCTCCATTGAAATTCAGGTAAATATAATACTTTTTTCTCCGCAATACCAAAATTTATTCAGTTAATAAAATTAATTATTATGTTGTTTTAGACGGCAAGGATGTTTAAATTCTACTACAGTTCACTATAATGAGGTTTTTGATATGAATAAAAGTTTGACGGTAAATAAGTTTTATAAAGATGTTCAGGATGAATTAAAACTGAAATTCCTTACGGACGCAGCTTTTTCAGAATCAAGAAAAATAGAACATTCAGGGCTTAATAAACCGGGACTTGCGCTTACAGGTTATTTCAAGGATTTTAACTGGAGCTGCCTGCAGCTGTTATCTGCAGCAGAGATCAGTTTTATAAACGACCAGTATCAGGCCGGCAATACAAAAGATATCAAAAAGCTTTTGGAATTCAAAATTCCGGCTTTTATAATAATAGGGCGCCAGAAGATTGACCAGAAATTTATCGATGAGTGCATTAGAAAAAAAATACCTGTTTTTAGAAGCACAAAAGCATTTCCCAAGCTCTACGAAGTGATCAATGATTATCTCGATGACTTCTTTGCCCCTTCGACCCAGATACACGGAACGCTGGTCGATGTTTACGGCACCGGTCTTTTGATAATGGGCAGAAGCAGCATCGGAAAAAGCGAGATCGCGCTCGATCTCGTTGAACGCGGGCACAGACTTGTAGCTGATGATGTGGTAACGATCCAGAAAAAAGACGAAAAGGTTCTGATGGGCAAAAGCGGGGGGGGGTACACACCGTTTATGGAAATAAGGGGTCTCGGCATCCTAAATGTAAAGGAAATATTCGGAACCAGGGCGATAAGGATGCAGAAAAGGGTCGAATTAGTTATTCAGCTTGACGACTGGAAGAAGGAAGTTGAGTATGAAAGGCTCGGAATGGCTGATGACTCAATAAAGATACTTGATGTCGATCTTCCGAGGATAAGACTTCCGATATTTCCCGGTAAAAATATAACTGTTATCGCAGAAACCATAGCTCTTAACCTTCACCTGAAAGTATATGGATATAATGCCGCAAAAGAATTCAATAAACTACTGCTGAATAAAATGAAGAAACAGCAGAAACTTACCCAGTATCTAGACAAAGATTATGAATAATAAATTATTAATCGTAACCCACGGATCTCTTGGAATCGCTCTTATTGAGGTAGCCAGAAAAGTGATCGGAGAGGTCAAAGACGAAGTCATAGTTCCCGTATCCAATGAGAATATGTCAACATCCGAGCTGGCCGAACGCATAAGGATGATAACGGAAAGCGATACTGATTCTTTTTTCATAATAGCCACCGACTTTCCCGGAGGAAGCTGTTTTATTGCATCTAGAAAAGTAGCTTCATCGAGCAAAAGGATATCTTCTGTTTCGGGTGTGAATATCTCTATGGTACTCTCATTTATTACGAAAAGAGAGCTGTACCAGGGAATTCAGCTAACCGAAATAATAAAAACCGACGGAAACAGGGCCATAATATCATGATAAAAAAAATGATGATCATTCTTATTCTTTTCGCATCTGCGGTTTCAGCCCAGAATATTGCTGCTGATGGTAAGCCTGCCTTAAACAAAGCGGCTCTTTATCCTTTCAGCAATGGCGAGTATCTTCATTTTGAGGTCAATTACGGCATAATGTTGGCTGGATACGCCACCATTGAGATCCATGAGGACAAAAATTTCAATGGAAGGGACTGTTTCATTTTTAAGACGACCGCGAAATCAAGAAGGGCATTCGACTGGATTTTCAAGGTCAGAGACTGGACTATGTCATATTTTGATAAAGAAAAAATACACACACTTAGGTTTGAAAAACAGTTAAGGGAAGGCAGCTACGAAGTTGACATTGATATAGATTACGACCAGACAAACCATAAAGCGAAATATTTCAGGGAGAGAAAAGGTAAAAAAAATAATAGCGCAGTGATCGATATACCGGAAAATGTGATGGATCCGCTGTCTGCGCTTTTTTATGTCCGGACGCTTGATCTGAAGGTCGGAGATGAGATCCTTATACCGGCAACAGACAATAAAAAAGTTTATGACATAAAAGTAATTGTTCATAAAATGCAAACCATTGAAGTTCCGGCCGGCAAATTCCGATGTTTTGTAGTTGAACCTATTATGGCCGACGGGGGAGTTTTCAAAAAAGACGGCAAGGTGCATGTGTGGCTTACTGCCGATAAGAAAAAAATGCCGGTAAAAATGGAAACAAAGGTTTATATCGGATCTATCGCCGCCGAACTTGACTGGTATGTTTCAAAATGAGTCTCAGATAATGCTTTTCACAAAAAACCCGTATATTGCTGCTTTCCTATGCGTAGCTTTTCTTCCTTTAACCATCGTATATTATCTTGCAGTTTCTTTTAGACATTTTTTATACGACTCCGGCCTGAAAAGTGCTTATCAGCCTGATGTTTTCACGATCTCGGTAGGAAATATAACTGTCGGCGGCACAGGAAAGACACCTACAGTTATAAGCATGGTTAATTCAATGGCTAAGAAGGGATTAAACTCTCTGGTAGTCACGAGAGGATACGGAAGAAAAAGCCGTGGAAGAGTGGTCATAGACGATAGTACACAGGTGATCGAATCCGGAGATGAACCTCTAACGATCTACCGGAAGACAAAGTCAAAAGTCGTCTGCGACAAAAACAGGACATCTGTAATAAAAGATCTTTCGAAAAGTTATGATGCGGTTGTTCTGGATGACGCTTTTCAGCACAGAGCAGTGAAAAAACACCTTGATGTTGTTCTTATTGATGAAAACAGATTCCTCGGCAACCGTCTGCTCTTACCGTCAGGTATTTTGAGGGATAAGATCCCTAGGCTGAGATCTTCCGATGTTATTATTCTGTCCAAAGTAAAAGATATAAATTCAGTTTCTGTTAAGGAAAAACTTTCATATCTGAAAAAGTTCGGAAAAAAGATTCTGCTATCTAAGCTGGACTATTCTTATGTCTCTGACGGAACATCCAAGACCGCACTCAAAGATATTTCAGGCTTGAATATCTCTTTGTTTTGCGGAATAGGAAACCCTGATGATTTTTTCAGCATTTTCAATAATTTCAGGATCGTTTACAGTAAAGCTTTTTCCGATCACTGCAGTTATACAGAAAGTGAGATGGCTGTTTTAAAAAAATTGAAAAATAATTCAGACATTCTTATCACAACATATAAAGATTTCGTAAAGATCCCGCCGGCTATAGTTATAGAACTTAATATCCGTTATCTTGAGATCGACCTTAAGTTTTACGACTCGAGCCGGGCTGAATACGATATATCTGATCTGATTATGAGGTAAAGTGCTTGGAAAAAAATAATTTATATATAACAGAACTGATAGATAAATGCACGAACTGCGGAAACTGCAGGATCGTCTGCCCTGTTTTTAAAATAAGCGGGGAAGAAATTTATTCCACGCGCGGCAGGATAAATCTGGTTAAAGGGTATCTGAGCGGCGACATAAATACTTCTAAGGAACTTCGCGAAAAGCTGTTCGTCTGCCTTAACTGCAGACAGTGTCTTGAATTTTGCCCTGCTGATGTTGAATATTCTGAAATAATAAAAAACGCGAAGAGCCGTTTAATCTCAAGAAATAAAATATTCGATATAAAAAGATCAATTCTTGAGGGAATATTTTCTTTTAAACCGTCGTCATCAGATATTTTTTTTATGCTTCTCAGAAAAAGCGGCCATATGCTTTATAAAAATCATTCGCTGAATTATTTCGGAAAAACTATCTTCAGGCTCGCCGGGATAAACTTAGCTGCAAAAATTCCTGAAATTCCGGTTGGTAATTTTTTTAATATGGGTATAAGGCATGAAACGAAAAATGACCGCGGGATAAGGATCGCACTCTTTACAGGCTGCGGCGGAAAGTACCTGTACCCTGAATGTACCGATAATTTTGTAAGAATAGTGCGTTCAAAGGGTATTGAAATTCTTATTCCTAAAAACCAGGTCTGCTGCGGAAATCCTTTATCATACAAAGGACTTTTAAAATCAGCGGACAAAAATATAAATGCCAACACAAAAGCCTTCAACTCTCTGATAGATATAAAATTGATAGTCAGTCTCTGCCCGGAGGCAGGTAACCTTTTTAAAGAATTGAATTCTGAAGATCCTAAATTGTCTTTAAGACTTCCTGTCAAGAACTGGATCGAATTTATATCTGAATATAAAATCGAGTTTGCTCCCAAATACGATAATTCAGTCCTATTTCATTCGTGCCCGGGTTGCGGTCATACTGACTTGTACAAAGACTTAGTAAATACCATTTATGCCGATTATACCAAAGTTCCGGATTTTACCGCTGATTTCTGCGGCTGTACAGAATTGCTGGACAGGTCAAATTATGATATTCGCCACAAGATCGCGCGATCATTTTATGAAAAGAACTGCATGGGAAAGGCAGACTATGTCATCTGTTCTTCATTTGAATGTATCGAGCACCTGAATGAATTCTTTACCAGCAGTAATCTTCCTGTTAGAGCTATACATTTTTTTGA